>JASJEE010000439.1 GCA_030064835.1 Microcoleaceae cyanobacterium MO_207.B10
GTGAGAATATCCAAGCGGGCAGGTGACTGGTACATTAGTTTTAAGTATGATGAATGCCAGCCCAAAGCTATGACTAAAAAACGGGCTATTATCGGTGTAGATGTAGGTATAAATGCCCTAGCAACTTGTAGCGATGGAACAACCTACGCTAACGTCAAAGCCTACAAACAAAGCAAAAAACGACTAACTCTTTATCAACGGCGTGTCCAGAAAAAAGAGCCTGGTAGCAAAAACAGACTCAAGGCGGTAAAAAGATTAGCTAAAGCTCACAAAAAAGTAGCTGATATCAGAGCAGATGCACTGCATAAACTGACAACATGGTTAGCTAAAAACCACAGCACCATAGTGATAGAAGATTTGAATGTAAGTGGAATGCTCAAAAATCATAAATTAGCAGGTGCAATAGCAGACTGCGGTTTTTATGAGTTCAGACGTCAACTTACATACAAGTGTGAATGGTATGGCAGTGAGCTAATAATAGCAGATAGATTTTACCCAAGTTCTCAAATATGTTCTCACTGTGGGCATCAACAGAAAATGCCGTTAAGCGAGAGAACTTATAATTGTGCTAACTGTGGATTCCAAGCTGAAAGAGACTTTAATGCTGCTGTCAACCTAGAAAAATATGCACGTCAGTAGGTGGAGTTCCCACCGATTTGAAGCCTGTGGAGAAGATAAGTTGCAGACAATAGTCAGTGGTCTTCTGGGAAACAGGAAGCTAGCTCCAAAACTCATGCAATCATTCATGGGTAAGTTTGGGTAAGTTTAGTAGAACGGGATATCATCAGCTAACTTTAACTATAACTCTAATAATAATTGCTGACAGCTGACTGCTAATAGCTGAATGCTTAGATTATGTTATTTTATTTATTATAGAGTTATAGGTAAAATAAGATGATGTTAAAATTTTTTCAAATCAGATATTGGATTTTTGCGGGATATTTAGTGCCACTTCTCATGTCTGTTATATCAGGGGTAATCATATCAAGTGATGTAGAGGCTTCTATACAATATGCAAAAGAATTAGCTAACACCGATCTAGTTACTACAAATTTGGGTAAGTTAGGAATTTCTATTGAGAGAATGTTATCTAGTCTTAGGGGATACTTAATTCTAGAAAATACAAGTTATTTAAGAGAATATAATGAAGCCAAAAGGAATTATGAAAATCTGACTGAGAATTTAGACGAAATAATTGATGATCAATGGCAAAAGGAAAACTTTCAAGAACTGAGTAAGTTAGTAAACGATCTGACGGTATATCACCAAGAGTTAATTAACTTAATGGAAACCGATCAAAGAGATGCAGCAGTTCAGCAATGGAGAACTGGAATAGGTCAGGATTTATCTCAGGAAATAACAGACAAATTAGATACTTTTAGTGAAAGAGGAGAAGAGATGCTTGATATATCAAGCAAAGAGCAAGAGGAAGATTTAAGACAGTTAGGTAATATAGTTTGGACTACCACAATTGTCTCTCTAGTATCAGTATTAGGAATTGGTATTTTCATTATTTCCATCATAGTTAATAAGATTAATCAGGAAGCTACTGCTGTGGCTGCATCAGCAAGTCAAATTGCCGCAACAATAGAAGAACAGGAGCGATTAGCAATACAGCAAGCTGCTTCAGTTAATCAAACTACAACCAGTATAGATGAAGTAGGTGCTTCTGCTCGTCAATCTGCAGAACAAATTAGATCCGCTGCTGGTGGAGCTACTCAAATATTAGGATTAGCTAGTGGTAATGATCAGACAAAACATAATAGTTTAAAAGATAAAATTGAGCGAGTTCGGAGTCAAATTCTACGTTTAAGCGAACATTTGAGTCAAATTTCTAGTGTGACAACTATTGTCAGTGATTTGGCTAATCAAACTAATATGTTAGCCTTAAATGCTTCAGTTGAAGCAGTGCGTGCGGGGGAACATGGAAAAGGTTTTGGAGTTGTTGCTGTGGAGATTAGAAAATTAGCAGATGAGAGTAGAAAGTCAGCAGAAAAAATTAATTCTTTAATTATAGATATTCAGAATGCGACAAATTCTACCGTAGTAGTAACTGAAGAAGGTACTCAAGCTGTAGAAAATATTATAAATGCTATTAATGATGTTGCTGTTAACATTCAACAAATTTCTTTGAATGCTCAACAGCAAGCAGGTGCTGTTCAGCAAGTAGTAGAAGCGATGAATGATCTGAATAAAACTGCACAAGAAAATACGACTGGAATTGCTCAAACTAAAACTGGTACTCAACAACTTCAGCAAACTGCTTTGTCTCTGAGAGATATGATTTAGTCAAAAATTAAAATTTATACTACTTTTGACTTGAATAGCGGTACTTTGATATTTTTAGAGCGCGGGTGGTGGTGCATAGTAATGGTAAACAAAGCACCGGGAGTCTGGGGAGATGGGGAGTGTCGAAGAAATTAAAAAATATATATCCTCACCATTACCATGCAGGACTACCAGAGCGCGAAAATGCCTTCAAAACTAGTACGTCAGGGAAATACATCAACAGGCTAAAAATGCCTCAAACTTATAAAATATTAGTTATGATATTTTATTTTTACAGCGCTTTTGCTGATTGATAAACCACATCGTCACAACCAAAACTTTGTAGGGAGGTTCCATGGAACCTCCCTACTGTGGTCTACTGAAATGAAAACCGCTGTAAGTAAAGATATTGTAAGCATTCAGCCGTCAGCTCATCCTACGGAATGCTACGCAAACAGCTTTCAGTTATTGCTTTTAGTGCGTATAGGAAAGCTTTATTCATGGAGTCAGATTTTTATGACTACAGAACCTAGCACCCTTGACCTTAAAGTCTATATTAGACTTGTCGCTTTATCACTTAAAAAATCCTCAAAACTCTTGATATGTAAAGATTACAGCCATCAATAATCTAAAAAGTCTAGAATTATTACTCTGCCTGAGTTTGAGCGATTTTTTCCCTCTATTTAGCGACAAGTCTATTTATTTAAACCCCATCTATAGCGAAGGTCTTTCTTGCTGATTGCTGACTGCGAGCTAGCTGAATGCTTACAAGATATTTAATCAGCACAATTAGAGCTATAAATAATAATGGAATTCACCCAAAAGATAATTCTACTATTGCAGTCAAAAGTAAGCAGAAAATAATCAGAAAATATTTGCCAGCAAAAATGATTAACTAGTATTTCGTAAATCATTTCCAAATATCATTTTAGTAACATCTGAATCCGACTATTTTCTCAATACTTGATTCCTGGAAAAACAAGAAGAGAAAAAGCAAAAAAAATTGTTTTTGCCACTCTATATATCAGAGCATTTGACAACAGTAGTGAGAAATTATAATCCCTATTTGCGATTTCTACAAAATATTTATTAATTGGTATGATTTAGTTATAATAGTTATGATAGAAAAACAGCATTTTCAAATAAAAACCTAAACTAAGCAAAGAATAATGATGATAGAAGATTCTGAACTCCGGGAAGTCTTTAAAACTGCTAGTGAAGAACATCTACAGAAACTTGACGAAGGTTTCCTATATTTAGAAAAAAATCCAGACGACTTAACAAAATTAGAAGAATTATTGCGAGAAGCTCATAGTTTAAAAGGTGATGCAGGAATGTTAGGAGTCAAAGACGTATCCCAACTTGCTCATCAACTAGAGCATCTTTTAGGAACTATTAAAAAAGGCGAGCAACTAATGTCCCCAGAAATTAGCGATCGCCTCTCACTGGGATTAGATGCTATTGGTAAACTTGTCCAGGAAGCAGTTACAGGAGAACCCTCTGGTATCAATACTGTTTATATACTGGCTAGCCTCATGGGGGCCCAAACCACACCACAGCAAGATCCAAAAAATTCAACATCTGAGCAACCCATTACTACTCACACTCCTGTAGAAAAGCAAGCAGAAGAGCAAAAAGCTGCCGAACATGATAACCCACCCCTTGTACCAGAAACGGATCATAAAGAAGACAAAATTTCCGCAACTCCAACTGAAACCACTGCCACTACTGCAGACAAACCAACCACCCCACCAAATATATCCATTACCAAAACCGAGCCAGATGAAAGTCGCACTACCACCGAACCTTCAAGCACTGCTTCCAGCTATCATATCGAAACCGTTCGCGTACCCACCCGCAATTTAGATTCCTTGATGACTCAAACTGGGGAGCTGACTGTAACTCAAATTAGACTCGCCCACCGACTAGCAGAAATTGAAGAAATCACAAATCTTTGGGAAGAGTGGAGTCGAGATATCTTTAAAAATCGCTTTGTGATCCATGATCTAGATATGAGTAATAGCACAGTTCTTAATGATTATGCAATCAGAGAATTACAAAACTATCATCGTCGGGGCGAAGAAAGACTAGAAAGTTTAGGATTATTAGTTAATAACCTGAGAAATTCTATCTATGAAGACATTGCTAAACTTGACTTAATTAGTAATGAAATTGAATCGGGAGTTCGCACTTTGCGAATGCTACCTTTGTCTACTATTTTTAATTTATTTCCTCGCGTTGTTAGAGATTTAGCCAGACAAGAAGGTAAGCAAGTAGAATTGATAATTGAAGGAGGTGAAACTAAAGCAGATAAGCGAATTATTGAGAAGATGAAAGATCCTTTAATACATATAATTCGTAACGCAGTCGATCATGGTATTGAAACACCTACAGAACGGCAAAAATTGGGAAAACCTGACATAGCTACAATCATATTAAGAGCATATAATACTGCTACTAATGTAGTAATTGAAGCTATAGATGATGGGCGCGGACTCGATATTGAGCAGATAAAATATACAGCAATAAAACGGGGAATTGCTACTGAATCTGAATTGGCTTCTCTCACAGAAACACAAATTCAATCCTTAATTTTTACGCCGGGATTTTCCACAAAAAATTTTGTTACTGAAGTTTCTGGTAGAGGTATTGGTTTAGATGTAGTACAGGCAAATATAGAAGAACTCAAAGGCAGTATTCAAATAGAATCTCAAGCAAGTAAAGGATGTTTAATTAGAATAGTATTAAGCACTTCTATGGCGACCTTAAATGTATTAATTATCGCCGTACAAAATATTTACTATGCTTTACCAGTTGAGTTTGTGCAAACTACTATCCTAGTGTCTATGGAATCAATTTTTACTATTGAAGGCAGGGATACTATTGCTATAGATAATCAGCCAGTATCAGTGGCTAAACTAGCAGATTTATTAGATATTTCAGTTATGAATAATCAACGCCAAAATGAGCGGATGATAGAACAAGTTCCTTGTATTATTTTAAAAGTCGGAAATGAAAAACTAGGATTATTTGTTGATGCTTTAATAGATGAGCAAGATGTTGTACTTAAACCTCAAAGTAAGTTGTTAAAACGAGTAAGAAATGTGGCTGGTGCAACTATTCTTGGCACCGGTGATGTTTGTATGGTTTTAAATGCTCAAGATTTAATTAAGTCGGTGCAAAAGTTAAATTTATCTTTTGCTAAATCAACTTTGAAGCAGGATTCCAGTCATCAAATTGAACTGGCAAAAATCAATAAAAAGCCTGTTATTTTGTTGGCTGAAGATTCAATTGCGACTCGAACTCAAGAAAAGCGAATTTTGGAAAGCGCTGGCTATGAAGTTATTACTGCAGTAGATGGATTAGATGCTTTTAATAAATTAAAAAATCGTTCGTTTGATGCTGTTGTTTCTGATATTCAAATGCCTAATATGGATGGTTTAAATTTAACTGCTAAAATTCGGCAAAATCAAGATTACAGGGAGTTACCAATTATTTTGGTAACTTCTTTAGGATCAAATGATGATAAAAAGAAAGGTGCAGAAGTTGGTGCTAATGCTTATATTACTAAAGATAATTTTAATCAAGAGGTTCTTTTGGAAACTTTGAATAGATTAGTATAATTAAAACATTATACCAGTTTGAAAAAATCTTGCCCTCGCGGAGGCTGGGGAATCTTACAAATAGTTAGATAATTGAAAAACATCATTCAGCTATAAATATCTGATTAAGATTTATTCCCTACCCAAAAATTCTGGTCTAAAGCCTCTGCATTTTCAGGGGAAATCAGAATTTTTTTTAGTCAATATTCTGATTTTCAACAATTAATAATTATTAATTGTTGAACTACCACCTAAAACCTAGAAATGTATTTGTAATATCATGTTCGGATAATCAGTTATAAAATTTCAGCTCTGACAGTAGAGAAAAGATATTGCCGAATAATTAAGGTTTAAAGCCAACTAGATCAAGAGAAACAATGAATTTATTTTCCTTTTATTCAATCCAA
>JASJEE010000056.1 GCA_030064835.1 Microcoleaceae cyanobacterium MO_207.B10
TTGGTTGAATAAAAAGTCATGCGTATAGGCGAGTTTAACCATCTAATCTTTAGAATATCACAATTTTTCTGAGGATGCAACCTCAAATCCTTTGACGCGCGATTTTTTTTTGAGCTTTAGAAAATGAAGATGTTTGTTGTTCTCGAATGAGGAAGGATTAATGTCAAGATTTGATGAAGTAAGAGCTACCTTTTTTATGAGAGCTACACAAGATGAACATCTTTACTTATATTGCTCTTTCCCAAAATTCCTGAATCTGAGCGATCGCGGAGCGGAACGGAGTTCTATTACCCTGGTTAATAGGGAAATTTAGTTGAATAAAAAGTCATGCGTATGGGCGAGTTGAACCATCTAATCTTTAGATTATCACAATTTTTGTGGGGATGCAACCTCAAATCCTTTGACGCGCGATTTTTTTTGGAGCTTTAGAAAATGAAGATGTTTGTTGTTCTCGAATGAGGAAGGATTAATGGCACAATTTGATCGGGGGGAAAATCTAAACTCTTTTCTGGAAATATCTAATGCTATAAATTCATAAATTCTACTTTTGCAAAGCTTTTTAAGGTCAATCAATTTTTCCTATTATAGTAATTCCAATAAGTAGGGTTTGCTGATTAAATATCAAAGAATTGACAGATAAAGTTTTGATAAATTTTAGGTCTTTAATTTGTCAGAAAAGCTTCAGAGAAAGTTTTGTTTTTTCAGTAGCTTTTTAATTATTCTCTAAACCTATTTTATTAGTAAAAACATCTGGTGTTGGTAAAGAAGGTATAGCCCACCAAGGATTATGTTGTTGTAACTCCTCCAATTTATAGGAACCAGTAGCAACCGCAATAGACTTAGCACCAATAGCCTGACAACAGTTTATATCTTTGGGCGTATCTCCTATCACATAAACTTTTTCTAAATTAATTTCTCCCACTAATTCTTGGGCAATAGTTAACGCTTGACGGGCGATCGCTTTTCTATCTGCTAGTTTATCTGAAAATCCGCCATGGGTAAAATTAAAATAATTATCTAAACCATAATGAGTAAGTTTTGCTTTTGCTCCGACAGAGGTATTTCCTGTTAGTAAGAGAGAAATTACATCATTACGGTGGGGGTGTAAGTGAGAAAGAATTTCTTTTACTCTCTCTAATATTTTCCCTTGTTTTCTAGTGAGATTTTGGGGTAGATATTCACCATAAATTTGTAATAGTTTGTCTATTTTCTCATCATCAGGAGTCATACCTCCTAATTCTAAAATTTGAGCTGCTAGTAATCGATCTGTTGCTCCTGCTGTATTGAGTTGTGATAAATCTATTTTTTTACCAGTTATGTCTCTAGCAGCATCTTCTAGAGCAAAAATACCTGCTCTACCAGTAGTTAATAATGTTCCGTCAATATCCCAAAATAGTATTGTAGTCATTTTGATCGGGGTTATTTCAGTTATCAGTTATCAGTTATCAGTACCTCAATGGAATAGGGAGGTTTGAAACACTGAATTTTATTTTTTGGCGTTGCTAATTTTAGGTATGATTTGTATTTTTTGGTAGTTGCTAAATTATATGAATAACAAATATTTGAGATTTTTCGATTTTGATTTTCATACCTTGATTCAGCAACGCCTTATTTTTTTATCCCTTTTAAAGGAGAAGCTTTAGAGCTTATTTTATGGTAACTCATTAATTTTGTTTGCAACATAACTATATCAGGTTTTGTCTAGTAGTTACAGTTGAAAAATTCTGCATATTTTTCTGTTAATATATCAATTCTTAGCAAGCTTTTAGTTCTGGCTACATTTTTGATTGTTTCATAAGCTATATTCTGATTTTAGGTTTCCCTTGAGCAGCAAATTATCTTTCAGATAGAGCATACTTACACAGAGATAATTAGTTATCGGCTAAAATTTATCAATTGCTTGAGTATTTATTTTAAACTTTTCCATGAATACAAATTTCTCTAAAATGATTTGTTTATGTTTGTCAAATCTGACTATAACATAGATAGTCAAAATATGGTTGAAGTAAGCTATAACTCAAGAATCTAAACTGTTGCTACAAAATAATGTATATCGAAAATATCAAACAAATTTTAATCCCATCAAATACTCCAAAACTAAACCAGAAAATATTCTGGCTAATTCTCAGTTTAACTTTCACAACAATCTATAGTTTACTAGCACTTAAAGAAGCTTTTAGTGGAGAATATATAGTACAGGATGATGCAAGACAGCACGTTTTTTGGATGCGCCGTTTTTTAGACCCAGAATTATTTCCCAATGACTTAATTGCCGATTATTTTCAATCCGTCGCACCCTGGGGTTATAAAACTTTTTATTGGCTATTTTCCCAAGTAGGAATAGATCCAATATTCCTAAATAAATTATTACCTTTGGGTTTAAGTTTGGTAACTGCTGCCTATTGTTTTGGAATTTGTTTTGAGATATTGCCAATACCTTTTGCTGGTTTTATTGCCTCAGTATTATTAAGTCAAAATCTCTGGTTTCAAGATGATATAGCTTCCGGTACACCAAGAGCTTTTTTATATCCTTTATTTTTGGCAGTTTTATACTATTTATTGCGAAAATCGTTGGTTCCTTTTTTGGTAGCTATCGCTCTCCTCGGATTATTTTATCCACAATACGTTATTCTCACTGCTTTGATTTTAATTATCAGATTTTTAGACTGGGAAAAAGGTAGGTTTTGTCTGAGCAAAAATCGACTGGATTACATATTTAGTGGATTAGGTTTAGGAGTAAGTTTGGTGGTAATTTTATTTTATGCTTTAAATTCTAGTAATTACGCACCTGTAATTACAGCATCCCAAGCAAAAGTTTTGCCAGAATTTGGGGAAGCTGGTAGAAGTGTTTTTTTCTTACAAAATTCCTGGGATTTTTTCATCTTCGGCGGTCGTAGTGGAATTTTACCTAAACAATTATTTCTGCCTCATATATTAATAGTTGGATTATTCTTGCCAATACTTTTTCAGAAGGAAGAAGGAAGAAGGAAGAAGGAAGAAGGGAAAACTTATAACCTTTTTCAGAAGGAAGAAGAAATAAGGAAGAAGGAAGAAGGAAAAAGCTATAACCTTGATAATGGAATAAATTTTCCTAGACAATTACCTTTGGTTAAGCAAATAACTCCTAACATTAAATTGTTACCCCAAATCTTGTTAGCTGGTTTCGCTTTATTCGTGATAGCTCATCTTTTATTATTCAAGTTACATTTACCAAGTCGTTACACCAATCATAGTTTTCGGATAGTCTTAGCCATAGCGACTGCTATTGTTTTATGTATAACTTTAGATGCAATTTTTTACTGGGTAAGTCAACAACCATCCAGCAAAAATAGAAGAATTTCAGGATTGATTATTATTGGATTTTTGGGGATTTTATTAATAGGCGACATGAGCTTATGGAAAATTTTTCCTTACGCTGATTATCAAAAAGGTCAATCTCCAGAAGTATATGAATTTTTTGCTGAAAAACCAAAAGATATTCTGATTGTTTCTCTGTCAGAAGAGGTAAATTATATCCCGACATTTTCTCAACGTTCCGTATTGTTTGCCTGGGAATATGCTATTCCTTATCATCTTGGTTATTACAATCAAATAAAACAGCGAGCTACAGAATTTATTTTTGCTCAGTATCATTCAGATATTCAGTGGATGGAAGATTACATTAATACTTATGGAATAGATTTTTTAATATTAGATAGTGAAGCATTTAAGCCAGAATATGTACTAAAAAATCCTTGGTTGATACAGTGGTATTATCAAATGGGAAATCAGATTGGAATTAATCTGCAAAATGGAAATATTCCTGCCATAGTTGGCACTATAGATAAATGTTCAGTTTTGGAGATAGAAAAATTATGGGTTTTGTCAGCTAAATGTATTTTGAATAATTAATAATTAACAATTAATAATTAATAATTACTTCTCCCCTGTATTTTTTTCTGCTCTACCTGAGTTTTGTTAGCTAAACCAATTATAAGAAATACTCTTGACTAAGCCCAAATTATTTGTGAAAGAAACTGTAGGGGTTTGGTCTGCAAACCAAAGCAAAAATTGAGTAGAGTTGATCTGAGCTTTGTGTTGACTAACCCCAAATTATTTGTGAAAAAAAACTGTAGGGGTTTGGTCTGCAAAGCAAAGCAAAAGTTGAGTAGAGTTGATCTGAGCTTTGTGTTGACTAACCCCAAATTATTTGTGAAAAAAACTATAGGGGTTTGGTCTGCAAAGCAAAGCAAAAGTTGAGTAGAGTTGATCTGAGCTTTGTGTTGATTAACCTCAAATTATTTGTGAAAAAAACTATAGGGTTTTGGTCTGCAAAGCAAAGCAAAAGTTGAGTAGAGTTGATCTGAGCTTTGTGTTGACTAACCCCAAATTATTTGTGAAAAAAACTGTAGGGGTTCGGTCTGCAAAGGAAAGGAAAAGTTGAGTAGAGTTGATCTGAGCTTTGTGTTGACTAACCCCAAATTATTTGTGAAAAAAACTGTAGGGGTTCGGTCTGCAAAGGAAAGGAAAAATGACATTTGGAAACCAAACTTTTACTATAAAATATGATAACCTCTTTAAGATTGCTATATCAATTTCCTCCTAGAAATTTTTCTCTCTTTCTTCTTCCCTCTTCCTTCTTCCTTGAAAAATGAAGCAAATACTCAAAAACAAATTTATTATTTTCATCTGGCAAATTTTTATCTTAGGCTTAATTTTTGGAATTTCCTATACTCAAGACCCCCTATATACCTCAAATCAACATACTAAATTTTTACAGGGATTATCTGAAGCTAATTTAGGTTATTTAGACAAAGATTGGTTAGCTAATACATTAGATCCTCTACCTGCTTTTACTTTTCTAGTTCAAATCACTTACACCTACTTCCATGAAAATTTTTTCTACTTTTATTACATCCTGATTTTTGGTACTTATATTTATAGTATGCTTGGCATTGCTTCAGTAATTTTTCAAATTAATACCCGACTGAAGCTGCTAATTTACTTTCTCCTTATTCTGACTATCCACTGTCTACAAATCAGAATTTTTGACTTGAAAACTCATGTACATCTCCACTATGGTTTAGCAGAACAATATATTCTCGGTGGATATTTTCAACCCTGTACATTTGGAGCATTAATTATCTTTTCTATTTATGCCTTTCTCAGAAAAAAACCTTTTTTAGCAATCTTAGCTTTAGGGATAGCTGCAACCTTTCATCCCACATATCTCCCTAGTGCAGCTTTACTAACTTTAGCTTATATGATTCTCACCTATAAGAATGAAAATAATCTCCAAAAATCATTATTCATAGGTACATTTTCATTCATATTAGTTTTACCAGTAGTCAGTTATATGACTATTACTTTTAAACCCACATCTCCCGAACTTTTTCAAATATCTGAAAGTTTACTTGTCAATAGAATTCCTCATCATTCCTTCCCGGATATTTGGTTAACCGAACCTACAGCACCTATCCAGATTTTAGTAGTAGCGATCGCTCTCTATATTCTCCGCAAAACTAGACTTTTTTTTATTTTATTTTTTCCTTTTACTACGGCAGTTATTCTGACAATAATTAAAATTTTTTCTAGTAGCAATACTTTGGCATTTCTTACCCCCTGGCGTGTCTCTGCTTTTTTGGTTCCTATTTCTACTTGTATGATATTGGCTTATATTTTGGCTGTTGTTTTTGACAGGTATAATCTTTGGATTAGGCAATACAAAAAACCGATAGAAATTTTCTCTGTCGTAGCAATATATCTGTTCATTCTTTCAGGAGTGGGAATCCAATTAGAGAAACTCACTATTAATCGGAAAGATACACCAATTATTATGGAATATGTCAAAGAAAATAAACAACCAGGTGAGACTTATTTAATTCCTATAGCTTCTGGTAAATTTGTTGATTTTAGAATTGTCACAGGTGCGCCAATTTTAATTAATCTCAAGTCTCATCCCTACAAAGATATAGAAGTTATTGAATGGCATGACAGATTATTAATGGCACAACAATTTTATGATAATTCTGGTATAGCTAAATGTGAGGCTTTGCAGAATTTAATTGATAAATATAGGATAAGTCATGTAATTGTTAAAAATGATGATTCGTTTGAATGTTCGGGAGTAGAAAAAACTTATATCGATAATTTATATCAAATCTATAAGTGGAAATCCTTCCCGCGCCTTTAGGTGGGGAGATTTCTACTGAGCCGTAGCTCTTCGGTGGGTTCACGCTTCTTTAGGCCCTTAAGTTTTATGAGATAATGACTTACTTAACTTTCGGTACTTCTTAATTCGTTTCTTAAGTGGCTTAGGAGTATCAACCTTTGTACCATCGCTAAATGTAGCAAAGGTTTTGATACCTTAATCTATACCTAATGAATTATCAGTTGGAGGCCAAGTTTCAGGATTAATTTCTACTACAAAACTTAAGAAATATCTAGTAGCAGCGATTCGCTTTTGCGTAGCATTCCGCAGGAAATCGCCCCTACAATCTTTGACAATAGTTACTGATGATGGAACAGTAGGTATTGACATCTCCAGGGGTTGAAACACCCTGGATTCTGTGGTTAGCCCACTGCAAATGGGGTAAATCCACATTTGCTTTAAGCCTGTCAACAGACTTATAGTCTCCTCGGCATAGACAAAAATCTAGCTGTGAGCTTACTTTCAGAGTGGTTTTACTCGCGCTGGTGGGAGCAATCTTCTCGCTGCTCTAGCTGCCTGCTTGCTTTCAACCGTCGACTGATATAAAACCTCATTTTAATGTTTACTTCCTGCTGTACCGACGTTGTATGCAACGTCCCTACGGGCCGTCGGCGGTTACTCATCCACAGGCATCCACGGGTCTTGCCCGACCGCATATCTTGAGATCGAGGTTTTGTCTGATGAGTAAAAACCTCTATCAGTTTACGGGCATTAGGTTTATAACTATCCCTTTTAGCTGCATTCTGTTAACTTAACCCCCTATTATAACACCATCTGCTATAACCTGCCTGTTGAGCCTAGAGCGTTTTCTTTCAGTTAATTGAGTTTGAGCTTTGTTAGGCATGGATTTCATTTATGCATAAGTCCTGACAATAAATGACTGGCTACTAGTAGTCGTGATCGCCCAGCCAGATTATGACGAGTAGAAAGTTTAGAGGAATTGTTGGCACGCGGTTCTGAATGGCTACAAGATTATTTTGTCACTCACCCAGAGGCGTTGGAACAATTGCAGGTGTGTAGGTGTAAGGAATAATAATAACTTTATCCAATAGAAATTTATTTATTCCTATTTGATTACCATTTTTTATCAAAATTGTCAATAATCAGACTTAACCATCTTCATTTATAGTTAGTCCGAGCAGCAAACATTTGCCCATCCTTAGCAACTTCCACCTTGGGTCAAAATACTTTACAATCGGCAATATAACTAGGGCAAAAAATCGGATTTCAAACAATATTTTGAAGTTCAGCCTCAGCTAGGGGCCAGCATACCGGCAGAAATCCATGCAAATCTATGTAGTGATTTCTCTCCTAGCTGCTAAGGCCAAATTAATACCCTATATGTAATACTTAAAAGTAGTACAAAATTGTAACACTTAACAAGAGAGCTAAATATGAAAAAAGACCTCACTCGTTATCGTAATATCGGCATCTTCGCCCACGTCGATGCGGGCAAAACCACTACAACCGAAAGAATTCTCAAACTAACCGGAAAAATCCATAAAATCGGTGAGGTCCACGATGGTGCAGCCACAACAGACTTTATGGAACAAGAGCAAGAGCGTGGCATTACAATTCAATCGGCCGCCACAAGCTGCTTCTGGAAAGACCACCAACTAAACATCATTGATACCCCTGGCCACGTTGACTTTACAATCGAAGTTTACCGTTCCCTAAAAGTTCTCGATGGCGGTGTCGGTGTTTTTTGTGGCTCCGGTGGTGTAGAACCCCAGTCTGAAACTAACTGGCGCTATGCAAATGATTCTAAAGTTTCTCGGATTATCTATGTAAATAAGCTTGACCGGACAGGAGCTGATTTCTTCAGTGTAGTCAAACAGGTTGAAGATATACTCGCAGCCAAACCATTAGTAATGGTATTGCCCATTGGCCGTGAGAATGAATTTGTGGGCGTGGTAGATTTGCTGACCCGCAAGGCTTGGATATGGGATGATTCTGGAGACCCGTTAAACTATGAGATTAAAGACGTTCCAGCCGATATGGTTGATGATGTAGAAACATATCGGGAAGCATTAGTCGAGCTGGCCGTAGAACAAGACGACTCAGTGATGGAACAATATCTCGAAGGAGAAGAGCCAGATTTAGATACCCTCAAGCACTGCATCCGCAAAGGAACTGGCGATCTAGCTTTCTTCCCCACCTACTGTGGCTCCTCCTTCAAAAATAAAGGAGTCCAGTTGGTACTAGATGCAGTAGTTGACTACCTACCTAACCCTACTGACGTTAAACCACAACCAGAGGTAGATTTAGAGGGTCACGAGACTGGCAATTTGGCCTACGTTGACCCAGAAAAACCTTTACGTGCCCTAGCGTTCAAGATTATGGACGACAAATATGGTGCATTGACCTTTACCCGCATCTATTCCGGTACTTTGTCTAAAGGTGACACAGTGCTAAATACTGCCACAGGTAAAACTGAGCGGGTTGGACGTTTGGTAGAAATGCACGCCAATTCTCGCGAAGAAGTTGAATCTGCTCAAGCAGGGGATATTGTGGCTATTGTCGGTATGAAGAACGTGCAAACTGGCCATACTTTGTGTGACCCCAAAGAGCCTGCAACTTTGGAGCCGATGGTATTCCCAGATCCAGTAATCTCCATTGCTGTTAAACCAAAGGATAAAGGCTCTGTGGAGAAAATGGGGATGGCATTGACTAGAATGGTTCAGGAAGACCCATCTTTCCAAGTAGAGACTGACTCAGAAAGTAATGAAACCATCATTAAGGGTATGGGTGAGTTGCACTTAGATATTAAGGTGGATATTCTCAAAAGAACTCATGGGGTTGATGTGGAAGTTGGTAAGCCACAAGTAGCTTACCGGGAGTCTATTACTAAACGCCTTGAAGATAGTTATACTCATAAAAAGCAGTCTGGTGGTTCTGGTCAATACGGTAAGATTGACTATGTTATAGAGCCTGGTGAAACTGGTAGTGGTTTCCAGTTTGAGTCCAAGGTGACAGGTGGAAATGTACCCAGAGAATATTGGCCTGCTGTACAAAAAGGCTTTGAGAGTAGCTTTCAAAAGGGAATGTTAGCAGGTTTCCCTTGTGTAGACATCAAGTTTACTTTGACGGATGGTGCTTATCACCCGGTTGACTCATCAGCGATCGCTTTTGAAATTGCGGCTAAAGCTGCTTATCGACAGTCATTTGTCAAAGCTTCTCCTCAGTTATTGGAGCCGATCATGAAGGTTGATGCGTTTACCCCAGATGACCATGTTGGTGATGTGATTGGTGATTTGAACCGCCGTCGGGGGATGATTACTTCTCAGAATTCTACGCCAATGGGTACTCGCATTAAAGCAGATGTGCCATTGAGTGAGATGTTTGGTTATATTGGCGACCTGCGGACTATGACTTCTGGTCGCGGTCAGTTTTCGATGGAGTTCTCTCATTATGCACCTTGTCCTACTAACGTAGCGCAAGAGGTGATTAAGGAAGTGAAAGAGCGTGAAGAAGCTAAGAAATAGTTAGCTTGAGCAGATACAGAGCTGAATCATGACAGTAGCTTTGCCAATGGTTATAAGTAAAAAAGCTCTGTAATTTTAATCAGGGGAGGTTTTCTCAAACTTCCCTTTGCCTTTTTAACTACCCCGGCGGGAAGTCCCGCGCTCTCCCGTTGGCGGAGCAAGTGCGGCAGCTATTAGGGGTTGCTTATCCAAAAGAATGCTATTTCTCGGTTGTTGGCAATGGGTTTAAGTATAGAGGAAGTTTCTGAAACTCTCGGTTTGAGTGTTGAGGAAGTTCAGGAAATTTTGCAGTAAATAGATATTGAAACAATGTAGGGACGTTCCATGGAATGTCCCTACTACGGTCTACCCATTAAAAAAACAGTGTAATTATTTAATTTGTTCCCATTTAATCAACTTATCATCTCTGTTTGACTCCCTCCATGATCGTCTATAATCGTCAGGGTTTTACCATCGGGAGAAAATGCTAATGATTGAATAGGACCTTGAGAGGCTCGAATAGTCTTTTTTTCCGTTACACTTGCTCTTCCTAATTCTAATTCCCAAATCTTGACATTACCTTTTTTGTCTCCACTTGCAAGAATCTTTTTCTTGTTATCAACTGCCATACACCTGATTTCAGTATCATGTTTTGGGGTAGGTGTAATGTCTATTTTTCCTGCATCTTCCTTTACCCTAATATTCCCATCCTTTTCACCAGTGATAATTCTCTTACCACCAGGAGTATCGACTTCTATCTGTACAGCTCCCTCAAATACGGCTTCATAAAACTTTTCAACAAGCTTAAACCCTATCTTTGGGACAACCTTAACCGTGTAGTCAATTACATCTAGGATTGTATTTTCTCCCCCTAATTCCCTTTGATTAATTTGTTGAGGTGGCAATGATTGAGAGCGATCGCCTAAAAATTCATCCTCAGATTTCTCCTGTTTTGGTAATTGTTGATTAGTTTCTAATTTAGGCTCTTTTTTAGGTTTACCACCAACAATATAATCATCTAACTTAATCAGTTGAAAAGCATTATCTTTGTTTTCTTTTTCTGATAATGGAAGTAATGTAGAAGCATAAGCAGGGATTGCGTTAGTTTGAGACCAAAACTTTTGATAATTCTCAATAATTTGCTTGTGAACTGCATCAAAATCTTCTGAGGTTATCACAATATCTGTTTCGGAAAGCTTTCCTTTAAAAACAATACCTTCAATTAACAGAATGACTCTATTTTTAACACCGTCTTTGAGAAAAGCATCTCCAGAAATACCTATATCTGTTTGCAGAGCTTCAATAACTCGAAAAACTAATGTTAAATCTCCCACTTTAGAGTCAATAATTGCCTGGTAATATGCAGTACCTTTGTCAGTTATTTCTCCTCCTGCTGCCAAAGCAAGTATGAGCGTATAATTCTTTTCGCACATAAAATCAGGAGCTACAACTACTCTATAGTCAAGGTACTGATTTCTACTTACTAAAAAACACCAAACTTCTTGATTCATAATAGAAATATCCAGAAATCACAAAAACATTTTTTCAAACCGTTGCAGGGAAGTTCTGTAGAGCATCCCCCAACTTATTCTTCTGAGTCATCTCATACATCTCCCAAATCTGATTCTGGAAAATCAATATCTAGTTGATTTTTAATTGATAAAAAAGAACTAATAGCAGAGTCGAGTGCTGTTTTTTCATCATTCACTTGGTTGATATATTCTCTCTGTTTAGCACGCAATTCTTCTGTTCTTCTTCGAGCTTGTGCTTCTTTTTCCCTAGCAGGTCTTTCAGCACCTTCAATCAAATCTTCGAGAACATTTTCATCAAAACGATATTTTTCGGGTAACAATTGCTGTATATTTTTGACTCCCCCACCAAGAAGACCAAAAAACTGGCCTGCTACCTCCCCAAAACCTAATTCTGGCTTAACTTCAATATTCCTACCTTTTTCTTCTATTATTTTTTTAGTCAATTCTCTCACCTGAATTTTAATCTTGTCAGGCAAAATACAAGCTAAAGGTGCTTCAAGCTGAAATGGTTTAGGTATGATACCAAGATTTTTTGCCATACGACCATCTGATTGTAAAGTGGCAAATTCTTTACCAACTGAGCTTACTGGAATTAGTCTTACTGGAACGCCAACTTTATTTCTAATTCTGACTAAATCACTAAACTCTTCAATTTCCAGTAGGCGATCGCGTATTTCTTGGAGACTATAATGTGGTTCGACAATATCCCATTTACTGATAACAAAATGTACTGGTTTATCTTTAATGTTCTGTACTACCCCTAAAATATTAGACAAATCTCTGATAACCCAAATCACGCCATCTCTTTCCTTACGCATCAGATTACACAGTCTTTGACCATCTAGTAAGACTAGCATAGTATCTGCTGCTCTGATTTTACTGTTAAACTCCTCGTCTTCTTCCCCCATTTCGTCAGTTAATCTACCACCTGCATAGTCTATATAAACAAACTTACAGGCATCATAAATTGACAAGTCTTCTGTTTGTACACAACAAGTAAATTCCCATTCCGATACTTCAGACAGCAATGTGCCCACAGGCCATTTTTCATCAGTAGCTAGTTCTGCGTAGGTGTTAATCAAACGTTTTCTGTTTTCTGCACTGTCAAATTTCAGAAAAAAGCCACGTTTCCCCTGTGTAGATAGGTTTTTGTACATACTTGATAAAAACACAGTTTTTCCAGACCCACTTGGCCCAAGCATAATAACTGAGTAAGTATTCATAACTTGCGGATTAGTTTATTTGTTAATGTCTTAATGTGGCATTTCTCATAAATATTAGGTACATCTACGATTCCCATAAATCTCCCTTAAAAAGGGGGACTTTTGTTGACTCTCCCCTGAAAAGGGGGGCGGGGGGGATCAAAAACTTTACCTTATAGATTAAAGAACTGCTATAATCCATCTTTCCTCATAAATTCTGGGTTTGTCAGTTGGAATTGTTGGAAATTTTCTCTCAATTTGTTTGTACTATTTGTAGGAAATGTAGGAATTGTTTGTTATAATTTTCCCAAACCCCTAACATTTCCCAATCTATGGATATTCAAGAAGTTTTGAGGTTGGCTGAAGAGCTAATTTATGAACATACTGGAGAAACATTAGACTACTTGCAAAAAACTATATTGCAACGTACTTTAGAAAATCAGACTTACAAAAAAATTGCTGGGGAAACTTACGCTAGCGAAACTCATGTTAGGTCTATCGGTTCTAAATTATGGAAAACTTTATCGGAAATACTCGGTGAAAATATTACAAAAACAAATTTTAGAACTATATTAGAAAATGCAAAAATTTACAATTTGGCTATTGGTAGAGATAACGTCACAAATAACTTTAATATCTGTACGTCAAATCCTCGCGCTTCCCCAACAAAAAACAACTCTCAACAAACACCAACTCAACATATTATCGACTTAGACAAAGCACCAGAAATTATCAACTTTTATGGTCGAACAGACGAACTTTCCACCTTATCAAAATGGATAACGAGCGATCGCCTCCGTGTCATTTCCCTTTTAGGAATAAGTGGTATGGGTAAAACGACCCTTTCTCTACGATTAATTCAGGAAATAAATGGGTTGATGGGAAATCAAGATGGGTTTGGAGACCAAGATGGGTTTGGAGACCAAACCCCTACGAATTTGAACGAGGGTATGAATGGGTTTGGAAACCAAAATGGGTTTGGAGACCAAACCCCTACGTTTAATTACATCATTTATCGTACCCTTCGCTTTTCTCCCACTCTCACCACAACTCTCACTAACCTCCTGCAAATTTTCGCACCAGAAACAGAAATTTCCGACAACATCGAAACTCTATTATCACAACTACAAAAATATCTAGAAAAATATCGTTGCTGCATCATATTTGATGACGTACAAAAATTATTTGCTCCTGGAAAACTTGCAGGTCAATACAAATCTGGTTATGAAGATTATCGGGATTTTTTTCAACTACTTGTAACTGTCTCCCATCAGAGTTGTTTCCTATTAATAAGTAGAGAAAAAATCCCAGAAATTATCAAATTAGAAACAGAAAATTATCCAGTCCGAACCTTAATATTAGGAAGTTTAGGAAATGCTGCTCAAGAAATATGTCAAAAACACCAATTAGCAAATCGAGAATCCTGGGAAAAATTGATTAATAATTATCAAGGAAATCCCCGATGGTTAGACACAACCGCAACTATAATTCAAGAATTATTTAGCGGTCAAGTAGCAGAATTTCTAGAAGATGACACTTTGATTTTACCTGAACCATTAGAAGCAGAATTAGAACAACAATTACAGCGTTTATCACCTAGAGAAATGAAAGTTCTTCAGGAAATTGCTAATCAAGAAAAACCTGTTACCATAGCAGAAATAATTAGCCAATTAAAATTATCTATTCAGGAATCTCTAAATTTAGTTCAGTCTCTCAAAAAACGCTTATTATTAAATGGAAAGTTAGAAAATAATTTAACTGTATTTACTCTTAATCCTGTCTGGAAACAATATTTAAAAAATCAACTTGAGGAACAATCAGAATATAAATAAAACAGTGGATAGTAATAGACCTCTGGTGGAAAAGAGGGAGTAGGGAGTAGGGAGTAGCGACGTTGCATGCAACATCCGTACAGGGAAATAATTTATGATTTCTACGCGAGAATTGATTTGATTTTTGATTATCACGCCTATGTCTAATATATAGCATTTTTTAGTAAGCGTGAGGTACGCTCTTTCGATCCCCCCTACCCCCCTAAAAAAGGGGGGAGTCTAATATCTTTAAATCTGACAATACCGTTGTAAACCTGCAGTCTCCTGACTGTATGCTTCCATATCAATTTTCACAGGTTCGACATTCCAGATTTCCTGAGAATATTCCCAAATAGTACGGTCAGCCGAAAATTTACCCATATTAATTGAGTTAATAATCGACATCCGATTCCAAGATTCTGGGTTACGATAAGCCTGATTAACTCTTTCCTGACAATCAATATATGCTTGATAATCTGCCAATAACATATACTCATCTTTTCCTAATAAAGAGTCTACAATTGGCTGGAATAAATTTGGCTTGCTTGGTGAAAAATAACCAGAAGCAATTCGGTCAATTACTTGTCGTAATTCTTTGTTAGAAGTATAGTATTGCTCTGGATTATATCCCTGATATTTTAATGCTTTAACTTCATCAACTGTTAACCCAAATAAGAAGAAATTCTCAGCTCCCACTGCTTCCCGAATTTCAATATTTGCTCCATCAAGAGTACCAATAGTTAAAGCACCATTGAGGGAAAATTTCATATTCCCAGTACCCGAAGCTTCCTTCCCAGCAGTCGAAATTTGCTCGGAAAGGTCGGCTGCAGGATAAATTCTCTCACCAATAGATACAGAGAAATTTGGGATAAAAACTACCTTCAAGCGCTCGCGCACATCTGGGTCATTATTCACTATTTCCCCTACTGCATTAATCAATTTAATGATTAACTTCGCCATATAATAACCTGGTGCTGCCTTGGCTCCAAAAATGAAAGTCCGATGCAAAACATCTACATCTGGATTCTTTTTAATCCGATTAAAAAGAGTAATAATGTGCAGCACATTTAGTAGTTGACGTTTATATTCATGGAGTCGTTTTACCTGAATATCAAACAGAGAATTAGGATTAACTACAACCCCTGTTGTTTGTTTAATATAAGCAGCTAAATCTTGTTTATTCTCATGCTTAATTTGACCCCAATTATTACGAAATTCTTGGTCATCAACAAACCGTTCAAGTTGCTTAATTTCCTCTAAATTCTTAATCCAATTTTTGCCAATTTTATCTGTAATTAATAATGCCAATTTGGGATTACTAATCAATAACCAACGACGGGGAGTAATGCCATTAGTTTTATTGGTAAATTTCTCTGGTGAAAATTCATAAAAATCTCTCAAAACATCTGTTTTCAACAGTTGAGTATGCAATGCTGCCACACCATTAATAGCGTGAGCGCCCACACAAGCTAAGTGAGCCATCCGCACGCGCTTTTCGGGAAATTCTTCGATCAGTGACATCCGTGCTAACCGCCCATCATCACCTGGATAGCGTTTCTTCACTTTCTCCAGGAAGCGGAAATTTAGTTCATAGATAATTTCTAGATGTCTGGGCAGCAGACTAGCAAAGATATTGACTGGCCAACGTTCCAGAGCTTCTGATAGCAGAGTGTGGTTGGTGTAACCAAAGGTATTTTGGGTAATATTCCAAGCTTTTGCCCACTCCAGGTCATGTTCGTCTATCAGCAGTCGCATTAATTCGGCAACACCAATAGAGGGGTGGGTATCGTTGAGTTGAATAGCAGCTTTTTCGTGTAAGTTGTCTAAATTTGGATTCCGTGAAAGGTGTGTGCGGATAATATCTTGCAGAGAACAGCTAACAAAGAAATATTGTTGCTCTAAGCGCAACATTTTGCCTTGAAAAATGTTGTCGTTAGGATAGAGAACTTTGGAAATGTTCTCAGAAAAAGTTTTGTCTTCGACAGCACGGTTATAGTCTCCAGAGTCAAACACTTGTAAGTCAAATTCGTTGCTAGCTTTGGCACTCCAGAGACGTAGGTTGTTGACTGTGTTGCTGTTGTAGCCAGGTACCAGAGTATCATAAGGCATTCCGATGACTGTGCGTGCAGGTATCCAGCGAACGCGATAGTTACCTTGTTTGTCGGTGTAAGCTTCGGTGTAACCGCCAAGTTTAATTTCTACTTGGTCTTCATAGCGGGGTATTTCCCACGGGTTCCCCAAACTTAACCATTTGTCCGGTTGTTCTACTTGATAGCCATTTTGAATTTGTTGTTTGAAAATGCCAAATTCATAACGAATACCGTAACCTACTGCTGGAATTTCTAGGGTGGCGAGAGAGTCGAGAAAGCAAGCTGCTAGGCGACCTAAACCACCGTTGCCTAAACCTGGTTCTGGCTCTTTTTCGATTAAGTCATATAGGTCTAGACATGATTCTTCTAAAGCTTGACGTGCCACTTCCCAACAGCCAACGTTGACTAGGTTTTTGGCTAGTTGCCTACCCATAAGGAATTCCGCTGAGAGGTAGTTAACTGTTTTTACGTTTTGGTGGGAGTAGGTTTTGGTGGTTTTCAGCCAACGGTGCAACAGGCGATCGCGTACTGTATAAGCCAACGCCATATAATAGTCATAGGGGGTAGCAAATTCTAGGTCTTTCCCCTGTAGATAATATAAGTTGTCAGCGATGGCTCGTTTTATGGTATCGAGACTGGTGCCAGTGCGATCATCCTCAACTTGAATTTTCACTTTTTCTGTGTAAGATCCACTCTTTTCTTGGTCTACTTCTTGCATAATTCTACAATTTGGTAATTTTACTATTTCTTAGACAAAACTCAAAGCAAATTTACAAAGCTTTGTGAGAGTTAGTACCACTCCCCACACTCTCAATACAGGTTTATCTGTAGTTTACTATTTGATGTAGCATCATAATTACTTCTCCTTTGTCTCTAAAACTTTTTTATGTCTCTGGGTACATCTTTAACTGAATTTTCTATAATATGGATAAGTTTTGTTATATTAATTTATTTTCAGACTGAACCAAAAATACTTTATTATAGTATAATGTTTTTCCAAGATAATTGATTTACGATTCTATTGGATATATTGGCAAGTTTTTAATTTCACTAAATTCCAAAGAAAAGATAAAAATTTAAACGTTTCTTACATTTACAGTGTAATACATCTTAGTTTAAACCTCAAAACTGAAGATTAAGCTTTTTACTACCTAAAATATATGTACAGTGTCGCTTCCTTTTTTGGCGTTGCTGATGGGTGGGTATGATTTATTTTTATTAGCGATCGCGCTCACTATTAAATAGTAAGTATTCTAGATTGTTGAGTTTTTATTTTCATACCTTGATTCAGCAACGCCTCTTTTTTTTACTGATAAAATTTTTGAGGATAATCAGCTAATGTTGCTTGAGGATAGTTTGAGTAACTAGAATAAAAACTTTGATATCAAATCTAAAAAATTTTGCTCAATCTGATGTGTCGGGACGTTTGATACAACCTTAGTTTTTGCTGTTCTGGAGAGGTGGCAAAAACTTCAACTTGTTGAATCATATTTTGGATAATTTCTTGGGAAGTCATGGTAATAATTTTGCCTGATTTTTGCCAATGTTAACTCTAAATAAAACCGTGAAAATCGAGTAAATATGTACAATTTTGTTTATAAATACTCAACAACTTCTGTGTTTATACTGCTTAAATCAATTATTACAAATATGTATAGGACAAAAACCTAAAATAAATTGACATTACAGCGGTTTTCATTTCAGTAGACCACAGTAGGGACGTTCCATGGAACGTCCCTACAAGGTTTTGGTTATGGCTCCGGTGGTTCATCAAGAGCGAAAAGCGCTGTAATCAAGAAAATTTATTACTTTTTGTCAAAAAAATTCACTAAGGAGAAATAATTGATTTGATTTTTTATTATTGGAGATGTCTAATATGTACTACGGGAACTGCTCTCATCAAAAGAGCTATGACGACATTTTTTAGCCTTAAACAATTCTATTTCCATAGAAAGAATGTCAGCAGTCAACTATCAGCGAGAGCGCCATTATATCATGTTCGGTTGAATACTTATAAATAATTACCAAGGAGTCAGTCCTCAGTCCTCAGGAGTCAGAATTGCTGGAGAAAGGAGTCAGGAGAAAAGTATAAGTTTCAATAATTAATAATTGATAATTACCTCTCCCTAAGCAGTTACTTCACCTGCTGGTTATTTTATCCACGTTAATCATAAATTATCTGATTTATGGGGTTTTACTCCAGTATAATTATACCAAATGTGTTTTCACCAAATGGATATGTGAAAATTTCTGTAAATACTGATAAAGTTGATAGTATTCAAGGGGATAAAATTGGTTTAGAGATATCTATTGAAGATACAGGAATTGGTATTGCTATCGAAAAACAACACATGATTTTTGATGCTTTTACTCAAAGTGATAGTCACACCAGTCGCCAATATGGCGGTACAGGATTAGGTTTAGCTATTACTCGTCGTTTAGTTAAGATATTGGGTGGTCAAATTTATCTCAAGAGTACGCCAGGAAAAGGCAGTAAATTTACCGTCAGTTTTCCTGAAGTACAAGTTACACAGATGCCAGTAAAATCTCATCATTTATCTGAAGAAATACTAGCAGAAAATGAAAGTTTATAACAATTTCAACCATTAAAAATTTTAGTGGTTGATGATGTACCTTCTAATCGGGATTTGATTGCCGGATATTTTTATGAAACATCTCACCAAATACTTTTTGCAAGGGATGGGCTAGAGGCAATTAGGATTACAAAATCTCACCACCCCGATCTGATTTTTCTTGATTTGAGGATGCCTCGTATGGATGGTCGAGAAACAGTAAAATTCCTCAAACAAGATGAGGAAACTAAAGATATTCCAATTGTGATTCTGACTGCTTTATCAAAAGTTGAAAATGAGAATAAGTTGAATAGTTTGTGTGAAGGATTTGCCCGTAAACCAATTAGTTGCGCTGAATTAATCGCAGAAATAAAAAAAATATTCCCTATTACTTCTGATACTATTTCATCTCAACCAGAACCAGTAGTATTAGATAATTCTAGTGAGACTAATATTATTACCACAAAATCAATTGATGGTAAACCAATTAGATTAAATGAATTACTGGATAAATTGAGTCAGGAAAAAGAAGAGTCTTGGCAAAATTTCCGTCAAACTTTAGCTATAGGTGACATTGAAAAATTTATTGGCCGTTTAAGTAATTGGGGAGAAGAATATGAGTGTCAACTTTTGCTAGAATATGCCAGCAATCTCAATCAACAAATAGATGAGTTTGATTGGGATGAAATCCCGAAAACTGTTGACCATTTTACTGGAATATGTGATGATTTAAGAAATATGATTTAAGATAATTTAATTATAATAAGTAATTAGTATAAACCATGCGGGGAGAATCCTTTGAGCCTAAATTTTTTTTCATTCTTGTGGTTGATGATATTGCTACTAACCTCAGACTATTAAGAGCAATGCTAGAACCCATAGGTTATAATTTGACTTTTTGTCGGGGAGGAAAACAGGCTCTAGAAAGAATTTATGCTTCTAAACCTGATTTAATTTTGTTAGATTTAATCATGCCTGAAATTAATGGTTTAGAAGTTTGTAAGATATTGAAAGCTGACCCTAATTACGCAGATATTCCGATCATATTTTTGACTGGTAGTCATGAACAAAAACACTTGATTAAAGCTTTAGAATTAGGCGCTGCTGATTATATAAATAAACCCTGTAACAAACGTGAACTTTTGGGTAGAATTCGCAATCATTTATTCCTCAAATATACAATCGATCAATTGAGGTCTACACAAATAAAATTAGAAAAGGCTCTAAAAGAAGTAGAAATACTTGCTAATACTGACTCTCTAACTGGAGTTTTCAATCGTCGTCGTCTATTTGAAATTGCTCTTCAAGAATTTAATCGTGTTGATAGATATGGTGCCCCTTTTTCGATTTTATTAATTGATTTAGACCACTTTAAAAAAGTCAACGATCATTACGGTCATCAGGTGGGAGATACGGCTTTATGTAAGGTGGTACAAAATATTAATAATATTATTCGTAATGTTGATTCTTTAGGGCGATATGGTGGTGAAGAATTTATGGCAATTTTGCCTGAAACTAATGGAGAGCAAGCATTAGTATTAGCAGATCGGATCAGGACAATGGTCGCTAATAACATTATTGAAACAAAGCAAGGAAATTTAAGTTTAACCTTGAGCATTGGAGTTACTAGTTATCACCCCGACGATACAAGTATAGATGATATGATCTCACGAGCTGATCAAGCAGTTTATCAGGCAAAAGAATTAGGACGAAATCGTTGTTGTTTATTGTGACATACTCCAGAAGCTCCTCTTATAGCAGTTTTCATTAATATAAAGTACAGGGATTTGGGTTGTAAGGCAAAAGGTAGACCACAGCAGGGAAGTTGCATGCAACCTCCCTACAGGGTTTTGTTTATGGCGATGTGGTTCATTAGGCGTTGCTGATGCGTGGGTATGATTTATATTTATTAGCGATCGCGCTCACTATTAAATAGTAAGTATTCTAGATTGTTGAGTTTTTATTTTCATACCTTGATTCAGCAACGCCGTTCATTAATTTGAAAAGCGCTGTCAACAACTCCGAATATTATACTAACTTACTTTGATACATGGTATCAAAATATTTGACATCCTCCCCGGCCTAAAAGGCGCGGGGATTCCTACCGAACCGTAGCTCCTCGGCGGGTTGACGTTTCACAGACTGCTGCTGCCTTGACGGTAGTCTGACGCTTGCCTCCACGTCCGTTTTTTGTCTCGGATTGCCCACCCGCGACTAATATATTTATTGCTGCATTCTGGTCTCTATCATGTACACTATCGCAATTTAAGCATTGCCACTCGCGAATTGATAAATCGAGTTTACCACCTTTAAACCCACAACATGAGCAGGTTTGTGAGGTGGCAACCCATCTATCAATTACTCTAAATTCTCTACTATATTTTTCTGCTTTTCCTTCTAGTAAAGTCCGGAATTGTCGCCAACCTAAATCACTAATGGCTCTAGATAATTTCCGGTTCTTTACCATACCAGAAACATTCAAATCTTCTAAAATAATTGTTTGGTTCTCACGAATTATTTCAGTTGATAATTTATGCAGAAAATCGGCTCTTGTATCTTTTAATTTGGCATGGAATTTTGCTCTTCTCAATCGAGCTTTCTCATATCGTTTAGAACCTTGAGTTTTCTTGGATAATGATTGACTTAACTTTCTGTATTTCTTAATCCTTTTATTCAATGGTTTGGGAGCATAAACCTTTGTACCATCGCTCAAAGTTGCAAAAGTTTTAATTCCTAAGTCTATACCTACTGAACTATCAGTTTGAGGTAAAGTTTCGGGTTGTATTTCTAGTACAAAACTTAAGAAATATCTATTAGCTGAATCTTTGATAACTGTTACTGAGGATGGAGCAGTAGTTAACTCTCTAGACCAGACTATTTTTAGTTTCCCAATTTTAGCTAAGTAGACTTTATTTTGACCAATCTTAAACCCTCCCTTTCTAAACCTAGCAGTCTGTCTTGACTTTCTAGTTTTAAATCTTGGAGGTTTTATAGCTCTACCTTTTCTCTTACCTTTAGTTGAAGTAAAGAAATTTTGATAAGCCTGGTTTAAATCATTCAAAGATTGCTGCAATGGTATATTAGAAACTTCTGATAACCATTCTCTATCTTCAGTCTTTTTAGATTGAGTAATAAAGAGTTTTTGCAGTTCTGAATTAGTAGGTTTCTTAGCTCCTAATTTATATTGTTTTTGACAGAAAGCTAGACTATCATTCCACACCACACGGACACAACCAAATAGCTTTGCTAATTTGTGTTTTTGCCCTGGTGTTGGATAGATGCGATACTTAAATCTAGATTTCATAATCGGACTTCTAAACTAATAATATGATAGCATATTTATATAGAAAAAATCAACTAAAAAGTCGCCCTATAAGGGCGAGGCTTGAGACCCAATTTTTCGGTCAGAACTACAAATCGAATTTTGCCTCTACTAAATCAGCAGCACGTTGCAACTGAAAACCTACCTTTTGACAAACTCGCTGCATAGCTGTATTTTCTGCTAAAATTGTCGCAATAATCCGCTCCAATTTCTCATCTCTAGCAACCTGCACCAATCGCAACAACAACTCAGTACCTAATCCCTGACGTTGATAGGGGTCACTCACCAACATAGCAAACTCTGCCTCATTCACCCCACCATGTAACTTACTCAAGCGCCCCACTCCTAAAATTTCATGGCTTTTTGTTTCTGGATTTTTGTAATCTGCTACCAATGCCATTTCCCGGTTATAATCAATAAAACAAATCCTAGTTAACCGTTCGTGAGCAATGCGCCGACTCAACTTGAGAAAGTTAAAATAACGGAAATACACACTCTCCTCTGACAACGTTTTGTGGAACTGAACAATCAAAGGTTCATCCTCTGGGCGAATGGGACGAATGGTCACTTCAGCACCATTTCTCATTTGCCAAGGCTTAATATATTGAGTAGGATAGGAGCGAATCGCTGATGATGGCAGATTCTCTACACCAACACTGTTGTCATGAAGAACAATCCGCGCATCCAAAGCAATCAATCGTTCCGAAGACGCTAATAGTGGATTAATATCAATTTCCTTAATCCACGGTTGCTCCACCACTAACTGACTGAACCGTACCATCAGCTTTTCGAGTGCTACCATATCAACAGCTTGACGTCCCCGAACCCCTTTGAGAGCTTGATAAATTTTTGTCTGTTCCATCATTCGGCGAGCTAGGGTAGTATTCAACGGTGGCAGAGCGATCGCTCGGTCTTTAAAAACCTCTACCAACTGTCCACCCGTACCAAACAACAAAACCGGACCAAACTGAGGGTCAATACTGCTACCAATAATTAACTCATAACCACGGTCTAAACTTAACATTGGTTGCACAGTCACACCCAAAAAATGCTCTGCCCCCACTTTCTCAGCTACCGATGTTTGAATATTCTCATACGCCCATTTTACTGCTTCTGCATCTTTAAGATTTAACTGCACACCACCCACATCAGTTTTATGAGTGATAGTCTCAGAAAACAATTTCAGTACCACAGGATAACCGATAGCATCAGCACATTCGATCGCTTCGGTTTCAGTTTTAGCTACCAATGTCTGTACAATAGGCAGACCATAAGCTGCTAAAACCTGCTTTGACTCAGACTCTGTGAGAATAGTGCGTCCAGTATCCTGAGCATTTTTAATCATTTGCTCAACTACAGAACATTTTGGTCCGTCTTCTTGATCTTGTGCTAGCACAGGCGTTTCATAAATACCCTGTAAGTTATAGCTGTAGTTCCACATGAAATTAAACAGCCTAGTAGCAGCATCAGGATAACGATAGGTCGAAATACTAGCGCGGTTGAGAATAGTTTCACCGGTTGTCACCTCATCCCCTCCCATCCAACTTGCTAACACTGGTTTGTGAGCAGTTTGTGCATAATGCTTTAACTGTTCAGCAGTTTGAGTTGGATCGGTCATTGCTTGGGGAGTCAAAATTACTAACAAGCCGTCGGTATTAGGGTCTTTGACTGCTACTTCTAGGGTTTTTTGATAGCGTTCTGGGTCAGCATCACCCAGAATATCAATAGGGTTGGCGTGACTCCAGTGGGTAGGGAGAAATTCGCTAAGTTGAGTAATAGTTTCTGGTGCCAGAGGTGCAAGTTCCCCACCAGTGGCAATTAGGGCATCTGTTGCCAAGACTCCCGGTCCTCCAGCGTTAGTAATAATTGTTAATTTCGGACCCTTGGGAATGCGTGGCTGTTTTGCCATCACTTCTGCCATATCAAATAGTTCAGAAATACGATTCACCCGCAGTACCCCACACCGACGGAAAGCCGCATTCAGCACTTCATCACTACCTGTGAGTGAACCTGTGTGAGAAGCTGCTGCTTTGGCTGCTGCTTCAGTTTGACCTGCTTTGATCACTATTATTGGCTTGGTCAAACCCACTTCACGAGCTGCAGACATGAACGATCGCGCATTCCCGATCGATTCCATATAAATTACAATACTTTTGGTGTGGGGATCATCACCAAGATAGTATATGAGGTCGCCCCAGTCTACATCTAACATGGAGCCGATAGAAATAAATGCGCTGAAGCCTACGTTTTCTGGGAAACTCCAGTCGAGAACGGCAGTACAAAATGCTCCACTTTGACTAATAAAACCCACATTACCAGGGTTTGCCATAGTGCTAGCAAAGGTAGCATTAAGTCCGCTATGGGGATTCATTACTCCTAAACAGTTGGGGCCGATAATTCGCATTTTGCCCCTAGCTGTTTCCATGATTTGTCGTTCTAATTCTATGCCGTCCGGGCCTATTTCCTTGAATCCGGCTGAGATAACGATCGCACCTTTGATGCCTACTGCCACACACTCACGCACAGCATCGGGAACCATTGGGGCAGGTATGGCAATGATGGCTAAGTCAACTGGTTCTGGTATCGCTCTAATATTGGGATAAGCGGGAATTCCTAACACACTATGGCGCTTGGGATTCACTGGAAAAATTGTCCCCCCAAAAGGATTGCTCATAAGATTCCAGAGAATAGTGCGACCAACACTGCCGACTCTATCGGTAGCACCAATTACGGCCACACTTTCTGGGGCAAATATTGAGGTTAGGGGTTGTCGCTCCGCTCTCAGAATATCGTAAGTTGGATCTGTTTTTTTTTGCGGTATTTGTACCATTTTTTTCCCTTTTTTCAGAGTTGATTTTTTCTGATTTATTCGATCAACTTCTCTTAAATTTTAACCTAAAATAGCACTTACTTGAGCTTGCTTACAAATTCTATACTTGTCCAGGATTTAATTTACTTTATTAAATAAAGATTAAAAAATATTTGTCTTTTTAAACACATTTTTTATGAATAATAAATCATATCAAATAAGACTATAAAAGTCAAACCAATATTGCTATTTCAGAGTATTTGTGCCAATATAACAGTAAATATAAGGTAAGCATTTCGTCCGGCAATCCTGCGCAAACAGCTATTAGCCCTCGGCTCCCCTCTTACAGAGGAACTGCGTTATCAGCTAAGTTTAACTGATGAGCTTTTACCCTATATTTAATTCTTTGAAGTAGCAGTAGCACTCAGCCTCTTAAGGTGTATAATAGGGAATTAAAACCCCCATTAATACCAAATTGATAAATGTTTGCTACAAATATTATCAATCTTGGGTTTTGGGTGTGGGGTTTTTGCTGTGGTGAAATCATAGTAAAAACAAAGCAAAAAGCTGGTTATAAAAGGGATAAATTGGAAAAACTTGATTAATTAGTTAATAGTTGAAGTAGGCTCAAGCATCACATTCCCCCGCCTTCGCGAGGGCCAGTTTTTTTTTATTGGTATAACACGCACCACTAAATTTTCATTTTCATATATAGTTTTAAATTATAAGTAGAGAGGTAGAAAAAAACAGAAGTATGTAACGAAAAGTAAAATTGCCGAAAATCTCTTCACTCTTGCCTTTTGCATCTTGCCTTTTGCCTTCTGATAACGACAATTTTTAATACCAACCTACTTAGTGGCGGACTTAAACTCTGGGATTTTGAGCTGATTGCTGATTGCTGACTGCTGAATTCTTAAAATATAAGATAAAAGCCAACAGTTTTTGATAATTTCAATTGATTAACGATGATTTATGTATACAATTAATAAATTATAGTCAATCTAATACTTTTGACCTTTGAAGCCTGACTTTTGACTAAAAAAAATGATTAATCCAGGACAAATATTACAAAACCGCTATCAAATGATAGAACTAATCGGAGACTACGGTTTTGGTCAAACTTGGGAAGTTGATGATCGTGGCACTAGAAAAATCATGAAAATATTGAAAGTGCCAAAGGTAATAGACTCTGAAGAAATGGAGCAGGCTATCTCCCTATTTGAGCAAGAAGCAAAAGTCTTAAATCAGTTGGACGCTCCAGGTTTACCAGTAGTAGCAGCAGATGGATACTTTATCTGGTCAGAAGAGACTGAGGAGCCATTACACTGTCTAGTCATGGAAAAAATCAAAGGTGTAAATTTGTCTGACTGGCTGAAACAAAATCATCATCACCAACCTATAGAAGAAGAAAGAGCGATCGCCTGGTTAACCCAACTGGTAACAATCATTGGCAAACTTCATCAGCATCACTGCATCCACCGGGATATTAAACCCACAAATATTATGCTGCGGACTCCAGTACAAGAAAATCAGCAGCATACTATTGCACAAGAAAACTCAACAGAAGTGGGAGCGATAGCAGAAAATCCTCAACCATTAACCGCACCAAACAAAATATCATCATCCAATGGCAAACTTGCCAAGTCTAAAAATACATCTGATATTCCATCAGGCGATCGAGAAAAATTAGAGGAAACCGAAACACATAAACGCAAAGAAAAACCAGACAAAAATCATGCTACAAATATGCCCCATATGCAACAACAAGACTGGGGAAAACTAGCATTAATTGACTTTGGTGCTACTAGAGAAGTCACAGAAACATATTTACGGCAAGTCGAAGGCAAAAATGTCTCCGACGTTATTTCTCAAGGTTACACAGCTCCCGAACATGATGAAGGGAAAATAACAAGGCAATCAGATGTCTATGCTATCGGTCGTACTTTAGTCTATTTGCTCACAGCAGAAGAACCCATTAATCTAGCCATCGACCCTAGTACAAATAAATTAATTTGGCGAAATTACGCTACTCACATCTCAAAAAAATTGGCAGACTTAATTGATGATCTGATGGCAGTTTTGCCTCAGTGTCGTCCCCAAACAACAGAAGATATTCTCGAACGTCTAGCACTGTTGCAGCAGGAAGTATCAGAAGAAAATACTCCCACTGGCGAACAACAGAAGCCATCAATCCCTTCTTCCCCAGAGCAAAAGCCATCTTCCACCATACCGTTCACAAATTTTCCAGATCTCAAACCTAAAGCTAAAAAAACTAAACCAGAGAAAAACAAATGGTTAAGCAAGACCTCTTTATTCATACTGGGAACAATAGCAGTCTTAATCGCCACCTTACCCGAAGGACCGACAACTTGCAACATAAAATTGAATGATGATTTAAGTTGTGGCGAAGAAATACTAATTCCTGCCTCCTCTCCCAGAGCTAAAGAAGAAGGAGTCAAAGCTTTTGCTGCTGGCAACTATTTGCAAGCAGTCGAATATTTTGAAGAAGCCAGAAGAAAACAAATTAATGACCCTGAAACCCTAATCTATCTAAATAACGCGAGACTAGCTGCCAACAATATTGATGTTTATACTATAGCAGTTGTGGCTCCCATAACAGGTAATTCCCAAGCCCTCAATTATGGTTTGGAAATCTTACGAGGAGTGGCTCAAGCTCAGGATGCAATCAACAAAAGCAATAATTTACTCAGAGGTAAGGGTCTAATTGTGATTATTGCTGATGATGCCAACTTGGAAGAGCAGGGGATCAGAATCGCAAACGACCTTGCCTTAACAGGTCAAGTTTTAGCTGTAATTGGTCATTTTTCTAGTAATATTACTCTGAAAGCAGCTCCAATTTATGAACAGAATAAACTAGTATTAATTTCTCCTAGTGCCACTTCTACTGAATTATCTAATCGTAATGATTATTTCTTTAGGGTAATTCCTTCCGATGCTAATATGGCTCAAGCTATGGCTAGTTATTTAATTAATCTTTCTGGAGATCAACAACAAAAAGTTGCTTTATTTTATAATGCTAATGATTTTTATAGTGCATCCCTCAAAAATCAATTTCTGATTAGTTTGACTGCGGGTGGAGGCAAAATCATCAAAGACCTTGATGACAGTTTTGACTTATCTAGAACTTCTTTTAATCCTAGTGCTGCTATTAGTAGAGTAAATGAACAAAAAGCGACTGCTATAGCGCTTTTACCAGATATCTCGACTTTAACTAAGGGAATAGAAGTGATCAAAGCCAATTGGCAACTTAATTTACCGATCGTAGGAGGAGATAGTCTTTATAGTACTTATACTCTCACCTTTGGCGATCGCGAGGCAGAAAGAAATCTAGTAGTGGGAACAGCGTGGCAAAGTTTAAATAGTCCCGAACCAACTTTTTCTAGCAATGCAAACAGTTTGTGGGGGGGGAATGTTAGTTGGCGTACAGCTTTTGCTTTTGATGCCACTCGTAGTTTGATTACAGCTTTAGAGTCACTTCCTGAAAGAAAAGAATTAAATCGGATCGCAGTACAAAAGATTTTGAGCAGTGACAATTTTAGTTCATCTGGTGCTACTGGAGAAATATCATTTTTAGCAAATGGCGATCGCCAAGAATCTAAAATTGGCTTTGCTAAGGTAGTACAGTCTAGTTGTTCCCC
>JASJEE010000057.1 GCA_030064835.1 Microcoleaceae cyanobacterium MO_207.B10
GGGGAGATGGGGAGATGGGGAGTGTGGAAGAAATTAAAAAATATATATCCTCACCATTACCATGCAGGACCTAATTTAGAATTGCTATAGTTGACCTACTTAGCTTTAGAATAGGCAGTAGGAGGGATTCGCAACTTTTTAAAATTGGTATTATACCATTTCCCAGAGTAATGAGGTACACCTATCTTTAAATTTATATTCTATTCTATTAAGTGTTCCCTAAAACCAACGAATGATCCTACCGAACCCAGTATAGAAATTACGATAGAAACAAATAATGTTCGCGTACTACCTACCACCTAAAACCTAACTTTAACACCTTTTATGGGAAGATGAGATAACAAACAAAATTTGTAATTTAACAACCCTGAATAAGTTTTACTGTAATGAAATGAGTGGTTTATTCAACAAATGGGAATCTCGACTAATAAAAAACAAAAATTTATTGTGGCTATTGTTATTTATTAGTCCTACAGTTATGATTAGTCTGATTAGTTGGAATTATTTTACTTGGCAATTAGAGAAACAATTAATAAATCAGCTAGAAATCAAAGCTGATGATAGTTATTATGCTATCAATAATCTAGTAAAAGAAATCCAGGAACAAGTTCATTATCTGGGTAATAATCCTGCCAATCAAGGAATTATTAGAGCCAGAGAAAATAATGGGATAGATCCTTTAACGGGAACTAATGAGCAAAGTTATTTAAAAAATATTAAAACTAATTATGCTAATTTTATTAAACCTAAAATATATTACGATCATCTTCGGATTATTGATAAGAATGCTCAAGAATTAGTTCGCGTTGATCAAAGTAATGAAATCTCAAAATTTCCCTTAAAAAATGTTGAGAATAGGCGATATTTTCATAAAACTATAGATCTAAATCCTGGAGAAAATTATATTTCTCCTATTAATCTTAATCGAGAAGGAAACATAGGAAAATTAGAATTTCCTTATAAACCAACTTTGAGAATAGCAGTGCCTATTACTAATAACAAAGGTGAAAATAAGGGAATTTTGATTGCCAATTTTTTGGCAAAAAAGATATTTGAATTTGCTGGTTCAGAAATACTTCAGGAAAACTACAATATGAGTTTTTTGATTATTAATCAGCAAGGGTATTATCTAGAGCATCCCGATTTACAATTAACCTTTGGCTTTGACTTAGAAAAACCAGAAGCAAATTTCATTAATTCTGATTCTGCCGAAATCTGGAAAAGCATTTTAAATAATAAACAGGGGATAATTAATGATTATAGACAGAATAAGCAAAAACATCTTTTGTATTATAAAACGATTCAATTTAATCCCCAGAATCCAACACTAGATTTGATTCTAATTTATCAAATTCCTTATAGTAAAGCTTACGCACCTATTAATAGCTTAAAAATCACAATAATTCTCATTAATATAGGCACAATAGTCATAAGTTTACTAATTTATAAATCGTGGATAAACTTTGAAAATAAAATCAAAAAAGTCACTCAAGAAAAAGAGGTTGAACAATCAAAAAATAATGCTAAAAGTGAGTTTTTGTCTTTTATGAGTCACGAAATTCGGACTCCTATGAATGCAATTATTGGTATGTCCGAGATACTTTTAGATACTGAATTAACTTCTCAACAGCGTAATTTTGCTAAAATCATTAACAATAGTGGTAATACACTTCTCAATATTATTAATGATATTCTCGATTTCTCAAAAATTGAATCCGGAAAAGTCGAACTAGAATTAGAATCCTTTAATTTAAGAGAATGTATAGAAAATGCTTTAGAAATATTTGCTCAAGTTGCAGACGAAAAAAATCTTGAACTTGCGTATAAATTACATAATCTGTCAACAGAGATATTTATTGGAGATGTCACTAGAATTAGACAAATTTTGATTAATCTTATCAATAATGCTGTGAAATTTACCAAAAAAGGAGAAATAATTGTAGAGGTAAAACAACATTCTGATAGCGAAAAAAATCACATCTCAAGATTATTGTTTAGTGTCAAAGATACAGGTATTGGCATTGCTCAAGAAGAACAGAAAAAATTATTTAAAGTGTTTAGTCAAGCTGATGTCTCAACAACTAGAAAATATGGGGGTACAGGTTTAGGATTAGCTATTAACCATCGTTTATTAAAGATGATGGATGGTGAAATATGGATTGAAAGCGAAGTCGGAAAAGGTTCTACTTTCCTGTTTACAATTCCTTTACCGGTAGACAAGACTTCAAAAAACTCTGTAGAGGAGAGGATAATTCCCCATAAAAAAGTATTGGTTGTTGATGATAATAAAACAAATTGTGAAATTTTGGAATTCCAATTACAATCATGGGGATTAGAAACGACAACTTTGTGGTCTAGTGTCAAAGCTTTAGAGCTGATCAAGACAGAAGAAGCTTTTGACTTAGTAATTTTAGACTATAAAATGCCAGAAATAAATGGAATTGAACTTGCCCAAGCAATTCGTGAAATTCCAAATCGAGAAAGTTTAGCCTTAATAATGTTTAGTTCAGTTTATTTATTAGAATCAAAACAGGTTAAAAAACTGAATATTTCTAATTTTTTAAATAAACCTGTTAAAAAAAATGAACTATATCAAGCCATAACTAATGTTTTGCATCTTCCAGCTCTAGTTCCTTCTCAACCTCATAAAACTGAGACTTCTCAAGTTAGTAAACCTAGTAAATATTCTGCTTTAAATATTCTTGTTGCAGAAGATAATCCAGTGAATCAAAAAGTAGTAAGCTTAATCCTCAAAAAGCTTGGTTATAATCAAGTTAATTTTGTTAGCAATGGTATAGAAGCTTTTGATGCAGTTAAAAAACAAAACTATGATGTAATTTTGATGGATGTAATGATGCCAGAATTAAATGGTTTGGAAGCAACGGAAAAAATTATCGAACATTTTGGAGATAATTCTAAACCTTATATTATTGCTTTGACTGCTGATGCGACATTAGAAAGTCGTCAAAAATGTTTTGATGCAGGTATGAATGATTATGTAAGTAAACCTGTTAATAGTGAAACTCTAAAACGGGTATTGTCAAAACTTTGAAATAGCAGTCAGCTCTCAAGGCTTATGATAGGGGAGTTATACCAATACCATTTTCATAAAATATTATACCATTTTGAAAAAAGAATGTGATGCTTGAGCAAACTTCAAGTATTAACATTCTTTTTTTTAATTGTTATGAGACCCGATATGTCTCTTTCCGTGTCTCCGTGTTTGGTGTGTCTCCCCCTCTCCCTATCCTCGTGGTCTCTCTTTTTTGTGCTACTGTAAAATGTGGAAGATAAGTGGAAAAAAAAATTAACCAAACTGATATAGCTACCTTTTGAGAAAAACACAGACAAAACCAGGAGCAAAACCAAGACAAATATTAACACCAAGCTTCATTATTCAAAGCAATTAACAAAATGATTCCTCAAAAACTGCAACTAAAAAACTTCCTCAGCTATCACGAAACAGCTCTAGACTTCACAGGTCTACACACAGCTTGTATTTGCGGGCCCAACGGCGCAGGTAAATCTTCCCTACTCGAAGCGATCGCCTGGTCTGTATGGGGAAATAGTCGCGCCGCCACCGAAGACGACATTATTTGTCAGGGAGAAAAAGAAGTACGAGTAGACTTCACCTTCAGCATCAACGGTAACATCTACCGCGTCATTCGTGGTCGTAGACGAGGACAGTCAGCCACCCTAGAATTTCAAATTTACAGTGGTGCTAGGTTTAAAAGTCTGACTCAAAAAGGGGTGAGAGCAACCCAACAAACTATTATCGAACACATTAAACTCGACTACGACACATTCGTCAACTCAGCATATCTGCGCCAAGGTAGGGCGGATGAGTTTATGCTAAAACGCCCAAACGAACGCAAAGAAATTCTCGCCAACCTCCTCAAACTCGACCAATATGACACATTGGGAGAAAAAGCTAAAGATATTTCTCGGCAACATAAAGCCAAAGTTGAATTACTCGAACAAAGTTTAGAAGCAAACCAAAAACAACTAGAACAAAAAGGAGCGATCGCCGAACAACAAACACATCTCCAAAGAACTTTCACCCAACAACAACAACAACAAGAAACCGACAGACAACAACTAAAACTACTCCAAACCCAACAACACCATCGCCAAACCTGGGAAAAACTACTCCACGGACAACAACAACAATACGATAACCTCGCCCAAGAATGTCGCCGTTTGCAAAACGATCTAACTACTACCCAACAACAACAAGACGAACTATTAGCAGTTTTGCAACAGGAAAACGAAATAAATTCCGGATACGCTCATTTTCAAAAACTGCAAACTACAGAAGAAAATTTATCTGCAAAATTTAAAACCCACCAAAACGCTCTCAACCAGCGACAACAACTCCAGGAAAAACAACGGCAACAACTACAGGAATTTCAAAACAAAATTCAGCAAGAGCAAGCCCAGTTAAACGCCCTCAAACAGCAGGAACAAGAAAATATTGATATTCTCAGTAAACGAGCAAGCGTAGAAGAAGCTTTAGCACAACTGCAAACAGCTAGACAAAAATTAAGCGACCTTGATAAATTGCAAATAGAAATTAGCCCACTTTTGCAACAACAGCAAAAATTACAAGCTCAACTCGAACGGGAGCAGGCACGTTTGAGCGCTCGTTTAGAACAACTTAATAGTAGGGTGCGTCAGCTACGGCAAAACCAAAAGCAAAAGCAACCTCAACTCAAGACAGCATTGCAAAAAGTAGTAGAGGAAATTTCCCAACTGGATAATAAGCGCGTTTATCAGCAACGGGTGCGGGAAAAGGGGCAGGAGAGACATCAGTTTCTCGAAGGTTTGGTCAGTAATAAAAGGAATTATGAGGCAAGACTGGGGGAGTTGGAGCAAAAGTTGCAAATGTTGAATAATGGCATGGATAATGGTGCAACTACTACGACAGAGTATCCACCTTGTCCGTTATGCAATCGCCCCTTGGATGAGCATCATTGGCATTTGGTGGTGGATAAAAATCAAAGTCAGCAACGGGAAATTAGAGACCTGTTGTGGGTGGTGAGGGAACAACTGGCGATGTCTGAGCGAGAAATTCAGGTTTTGAGAACAGAATATCGGGAAATAGACAAAGAGTTGGCTAATTACGATCAGTTACGGGAAAGTCGAGGTAGTTTACAAGCACAGTTGGATAATATTAGTAAAGATGAGGCTTTGTTGCAGGACTTGGTGGGGGAAGTAGCACAGGTAGAGCAATCGCTACATACGGGAGATTTTGCTACTAATTTATATGCGGAACTTAGCACATTAGAGCAACAAATTCAACAGCTTAATTATGATGACCGGAATCATAGTTTAGCTAGGGATGAGGAGAAGAAATTACGGTGGGCAGAAATTAGGTATGGGCAAATTAAAGATGCGGAGACTAAGTTAGAAAAAGTTCGCAGTCATCTGCCAAAAATTGAGGAGCAAATAGTTAGTTTAAAGCAGGAATTGGAGGTACAAAAACAAAATTCTGATGTGCAAAAGCAAATTATTACTATTGATAGGGAAATCACAGAAATAGGATACAATTTAGACGAGCATAATATTCTTCGATCTGAGTTAAGAAAATCTCAATTTTGGTTAACCAGAATTGAAAAATTACGTCAGGCACAAAAACAATATCCTCAAGTGTTAGAACGGATTAATCAATTAAAAGCAGTCATTCAAAATATTCAGCAAGATTTAGAGGGAATAAATAGTCAGATTGCCACTTTAAATCAACAGTTAGAACAAACTCCTGACGCTGGTGAAAAAGTGGCATATTTAGACAGAAAAATTCTTGATCGCCGTCGCCAGTTAGATGAACATTTAGCAAGTTTAGGGAGGGTGCAACAGCAGTTACAACATTTAGAAAATTTGCATTCTCAAAATAGTCAACAACGGGAACAATTACAAACTGCTAAACGGCAATATCGAATTTATCAGGAGTTAGCCCAAGCTTTTGGCAAAAAGGGAATTCAGGCGTTAATGATTGAGAATATTTTACCTCAGTTAGAGGCAGAAACAAATCAAATTTTAGCGCGGTTAAGTGCTAATCAGTTGCACGTTCAGTTTGTTACTCAAAAAGCTACAAAAGGGAGTAAAAAATCATCTAAATTAATAGATACGCTGGATATTTTAATTGCCGACATTAAGGGTACAAGACCCTATGAAACTTATTCTGGAGGGGAAGCTTTTCGGGTGAATTTTGCAATTCGTTTAGCATTATCAAAGTTGTTAGCACAGCGTTCGGGTACTGCTTTGCAAATGTTGATTATTGATGAAGGTTTTGGTACTCAAGATACGGAGGGGTGTGAGAGATTAGTAGCAGCTATTAATGCTATTGCTGCAGATTTTTCTTGCATTTTAGCTGTAACTCATGTACCTCATTTTAAAGAAGCTTTTCAGGCGAGAATAGAAGTTTGTAAAACGCCTCAAGGTTCTCAATTAATGTTGTCTATTTGAAATAGCACCTCAGCGGTTCCTGACGGAATGCTCCGCAAACAGCGGTCAGCCATCAGCTCTCAAGGCGTATGATGGGGGATATTCATACCGTTTCAATAAAGCTTGTCCCCGCCTCCGCGGGGGTCAGAAGTGAGATTTTATAGCGGTTTTCACACCGTAGGGACGTTGTATGCAAAGTCCCTACTGGGTTTTGTGTATTGCGATATGGTTCATCAATAGGGTAAACCCAACAAAAGCTTACTATTGTTGAGTTTCACTCCGTACCGCTACGCGGAAGCAAGCTACAACCCAAACTACATTTTTAGGCTAGCTACTTCCCAAACTATCAAGAAACTCCACTATTACTAAGAACCCACCTCATCAACTGTTGCCACTCAGGAGTGCTAGCCAGTTTATCCGCATCCAAATCATCCCCCATATTATCAGAAAACCCTGTAAAAGACTCAATCCAATTAATCACCGTTCCCACAGGTAAATAAGGAGAATATTCCCAAGACTTTTGCAAATACTCCACCATTTCAGAATAAAAACCCGTATAGTACAAATACCATGAACTCCAGACCAAAGTATTGTAACGCACCTGTTTTTCCAACAACTGAATCCCCAAAGGTATTGACTCCGACGCAAAAAACTTATCCAAAACCCCATTAATAGACCGCGCTTGAGACACCCCATCCCGCATCGTATTCCGGTCATGCTGACGATAACAAACAGTAGACTGGCGCAACCATTCAGTCTCAGCACCCCGTAAAGCCAAACGTAACACTAAGTCTACATCCTCCGCATGAGCTAAACCAGCCTCAAAACATCCCACCTGCTGCAACCAATTTCGCCGAAACATCAAAGTACCCATTGTTCCCATCGGTTTCCAGCGCAACCACCCCTCCAAATCCAACTTAGGCACATAATCCCAAGGTGTCTCATCTTTAATAGTTTCACCCTCCTGATTCACCTTGCGCCACCCACTATGAACGATTCCCAAATTCGGTTGTGCGTCAAATACTCCCACTTGAGCGGTGAGTTTATCCGGGAGGAAAAAATCATCCGCATCTAAAAAAGCGACTAACTCTCCCCGCGCCAATTCGATGCCATGATTTCGCGCAACCGAAACCCCTTGATTTTCTTGATATACATAACGAATCTTCTCAATATAAGGTTGTAACGCCAACTGAGTCTCATCTGTAGAGCCATCATCAATCACAATAATTTCATAAGACTGATAGGTTTGGCCTAAAACGCTCTCTATAGCCTGGCCAATGTAGCGATCGCAGTTATAAACAGGTATAATTACACTTACCCGTGGACTATTTACAGTAGCTGACATTAACTTATTCCTTGTCAATATAAATATATATATGTTTATATTCTACTTGCTCAACAGCCATTCAGGTTTGAAGCCTCCTCTTTTTATTTTAGGGGATAAATCAAAAATTTTCCTTTTAGTCAATCTTATCCGTTTTAAGATAAGAAGGGGTAATTATTAATTATTAATTGTTAATTAGTTAATTGTTAATTGTTAATTGCTGAACCTATCTTCCCATCACACATATGGAACTATTTATGCAAAGTGTAGTCTGTATCATCACACTTCATATTTAAAAGTGTAGTTTTTGCGATCAAAAAACTATTTTAATCAATAAAATCATCTAAGTATGATAATAGTTATTAAAATTATTTACGCAAAATTACGGATATATTAAAAATAATCCTGATTTGAATCAACCTTCTAGAATAATTAACTTTAACTAACTAAGGTAAGAAAATCATCAAATAATCAACTGATAAATTAGGTGAAATTAAGTTCAAGAAAATCAGGATTTAACAAAAAACCACTGTTAGTATGATGTGGTAAATATTATCTCTAAAAAATAGTTATGAGTGAAATATGTAACGACATAGACAACATACCGAATTTTATCTTCGGTACAGAAAACAGTGAATCAATAGATGGCACAGCCTGCAAAGATGAAATAGACGCCGAGGGCGGAGATGATACAGTGAACGCCCAAGGAGGCGATGATGTCATATTTGGTAGAGGTGGTGATGATGTCATAAATGCAGGTGGAGGCGCCGACTGTATCATGGGTGGAGATGGTAACGATACTGGCCTTGGTGGAGCTGGCGATGATAGTATCAGTGGAGAAGGAGGTAACGACAGCCTTCTCGGTCAAGACGGTAACGATGGCATAGATGGTGGAGCTGGTAGCGACACCATATTCGGTGGTGCAGGGGATGACGTAGCTAGAGGCGATCTAGGGGCAGATTCCATACAGGGTGGTATAGGAAATGATTTTCTCGTCGGTGACAATGTTGGCCAGACAGGTTCTAGCGATACCTTAGAAGGTCAAGCCGGGAATGATACTCTTTATGGTGGTGGTGGTGACGATAGCCTCTTAGGTGGTGCTGGTGAAGATTCCATTGTTGGTGCTGGTGGCAATGATACTATCCAAGCTGGTACAGGTAATGACATGATTAAGGGTGGTGCAGGCGATGACTCAATACGTTCTGGTGAAGGCGACGACATGGTTTGGGGTGGTGAAGGTAACAATACTATACTAGGAGGTGATGGTAATGACACACTAGAAGGTGGTGGAGATGCTGACTCCCTTCTGGGTGGCAACGGTGATGACTGTCTGGTAGGAGGTGAGGGCGCAGATACTTTTGTTGGTGGCCCTGGAGCTGACATACTAGAAGGTGGTGGTGGAGCAGATGTTTACATATTTGGTGTTGATGCTAATGGATCTGGGGATATTGACACCCTCACCGACTTCAGAGGTACTACAAATCAAGACATCATTCAGATAGATGATGATATCATCCTGGGTAGCACTCCTGTATTTGAAGTAACCACAAGCGGTGCTGGTTTCACTCCTGATGGTGTGACTAATATAGTTTATGAAGAAGATACTGGTAAGCTTTACTTTGTTGAACCAGATAACACACTACAACAGTATGCAGTTATAGAATTTCCGTTTGCTCAAGATGCTCCCCAGACTGATGACTTTGAAATCATCTAATACCATTTCTCTATGAAGTTGCCCTTAATCAAATATGACATTTTCCGGCACAGTCAGGTCGGAGCAAAAATTATTAAGTGTATCCTTACAAAGAAATGGTATAAGGGACTAACAAACAAAAATAATAAATTAATTTCCACAGGGAAGCATCCCAACTCAACTATATATATTTTTTTATAATCAGGATTTCAGCATTTACCTTGATTTTTTCCATCAAATTTCAATTATCCCTCAGTTAAAAATTTTGTCTGGTAAGCATCTATAAAAATTATCTGACAATTCCCCCGAAAAGGGGGAATCTTAACAGAATTACTATATAAACTTGGCAAATCAGGGAGAAATATTAATATATGGAAAATCATCATGTTGTTCAGCTACAAAATCAAGCTGAAAATCTTACAAACAAAGGTTTATTATGCCAGCAAGAAGGCAAATTAGAAGAGGCAGTTTTTTATTATCAACAGGCACTTGATTACAATCCAAATTTACAACCAGTTCATTATAATTTAGGAATTGTACTGCATCAACAGGGAGATTTATTAGGAGCATATCATAGTTATCAAACAGCACTTTCTCTGGAACCTAATGATATTAATACCTACTACAATCTGGGTATTGTTTTGCAAAATCAAGGTTTACTAGCAGCAGCGATTCAAAATTATCAGCAAGCCATAAATTTATCAAAAACAGATGATAGTAATAATCTTGAATCTGTAGTAAATTCATATAGTAATTGGGGTTTTATTTTACTACAAAAGGGTCAACCTGATGCAGCAATTTCTGTGTTTAAAAAAGCGTTGTTGCTGAAACCAAAAGATTTTACTATTCACAATAATATTGGTAAAGCGCTGTTACAAAAAAGAAAGTTAGAGCGAGCGATCGCCTCGTTTGAAATAGCTGTAAAATTAGCACCTGAATTTGCCACAGCTTACCACAATATTGGCAAAGTATATCAATATCGGGGATTGCATCAAGAAGCAGTTGTATATTTTCAGCAAGTCATAAAATTAGAACCAGAAAATATAGCAGCTTATAGTGACTGTGGTTATTCCCTAATGGAGCAGGGAAAACTTTCAGCAGCAATCACTTATTTACAAACAGCTATTCAGAATAATGCTTTTATTGAAGGTTATTGTAAATGGGCTGATTTATTAGCAGAAAGTAAGGATGAATTAGACAAAGCAAAAGTTACTTGCGCCCAGTTTTTAAAAGCTCTACAAAGTTCATCATCTCTAGCAGAAATTATTCAACCTTTGGTACAAACATATTTACATCTAGGAAATGTATCAGCGGAATATGGCAGACATAATCAAGCAGAATTTTATTATAAAAATGCTTTAAATATTCAACCAAGATTAGGAGCTGAGTATTATCTAAAATTAGCCAATAGTTTGGTCAGGCAAAATCGCATTAATTCCGCAATTATAATTGCTCATCTTGGATTAGCTACTTATCCAAACAATCCGCAAATCTCGGAAAATTTCAAGAGTTTATCAAAACAAAAAACATCTCTAAAAAAGCCTGATTTACGCCAATCATCCTGCCAAGGCTTAAACTGTAAACCATGCTTACAGCGAAATTTTAAAGAATTTAATCGTATTCATCTCGGAAGTAGAATTTATACCTTATCAGAAAATAAAATAACTGACAATATTTCCCGTAAAAACAAATCATTAAAAGTAGTAGACCCCAAAATATTTGTTGCTAAATTGCCACAGGGTAGAGCGTGGGTTGTACCTCAGAAAAATTCTTGGATGATTTGTAATGCTATAGCAATTATTAACCAAGATAATAAACTAATAAAAGAACTATCCCGTGAATATCCTGGTCAGTTACCAGGATGCAAAAATAATGATATAAATAAACATCGAATTTTTGAATTAGAAGAACTACCACCATTAGAAAAAATAGATGGTACAGTAGCAGTATTATCAGGACTATCTGGAAATGTTTATTTTCATTGGATGGTAGATATATTGCCTAGATTAGAAATACTCAAAATTCATGGCATAGACTTAGCAGAAATAGACAGATTTTTAGTTAATAGTTATCAACAACCATTTCAACGGGAAACTTTGAAAATATTAGGGGTTCCCGAAGAGAAAATTATTGAAAGCGATCGCCACCCTCATATTCAGGCAGAAAAATTAATTGTGCCTTCATTTCCCGGATATTTGGGTTGGCTACCATCCTGGGCTTTAGAATTTCACCGTCGGGTATTTTTAAACATAATAAAAGAGAAAATTAATGCAGCAACTCAACCCCAAAAATTATATCCAGAGCGTATATATATTAGTAGAAACAGTTCACGATACCGACGAGTTTTTAATGAAGAAGAAGTAATATCAAAATTAACTCAACTGGGCTTTGTTTGTATTTACCCAGAATTAATGACTTTGACAGAACAAATAGCCATATTTGCTCATGCAAAAGTTATTATTGCTGCTCATGGTAGTGGTCTAACAAATATTATGTTTTGTTCTGCCGGAAGCAAAGTTATAGAATTAGTATCACCAAATTATATTAGACATTATTACTGGGTGATTAGCCAACAATTAGGACTTGAGCATTACTACCTCAAAGGAGAAGATTTTACTTGTTATCCCATCCGCCAATTAATGTATCAAAATCCTCTCACAGAAGATATTATAGTTAACCTTAAATCTTTAGAAAAAATTCTGAAAATCACTGGTATTATAGAAAATATAAATATACAAGCAACACTTTTCAGTAGTCAAGTAAAAGCATCTATTCAAAACTATCCACAAATTTCTATCAGGGAAAATTTATCTGACAAAAATAGCACCCCAGTTGTTGAATATCCGGTAAAGCAAAAAATGTCATTAACAGTTAACTCCCTAGAAACAGCAGTTCAGTTACATCAAAGAGCAGAATTATACTTAAAGCAAAAAGAATTAGCAGCAGCAAAAACAACCTGTGAGCAAGCCTTAAAACAGCAGCCAGATTATGCACCAGCCTGCAAAACTCTAGGCAATATTTTCCATATTCAAGAGCAACTAGAACCCGCCTGGTATTGGTATAAAAAAGCAATTGAGTTAGAGCCAAATTTTGGCGAAGCATATACAAATTTAGGTACATTATATGCTCAAAAAGAACAGTGGCAAGAAGCGATCGCTTATTACCAAAAAGCCATAGAAATTCAACCAGACTTATCAGCAGCTTATCGCAACTTAGCCAGAGCTTATGACAAAATAGGTAACCACAAAGAAGCAGTAGAATGTCGTAAACAAGCCTACAGTTTAGAACCTGGTCATCAAAATAAAAATCAACCTGCTCCTACCCCAATAGTAATGCCAAAAAATGCCAAAGCTAGCTATAAACTTCTAGGGAAAATGTTACAATCCCAAGGACAAATAGAAGCAGCTTGGCAGTCCTATAAAAAAGCTATTTCTCTATATCCAAACGACCATGAAAATTATCTTAATATCGGAACTTTATATGCTCAACAGCAACAATGGGTAGAAGCAATTCAATGCTATAAAAAATCCCTTTCTCTCAACCAAAACTATGCCGATGCTTACCGAAATCTAGCTATAGCATGGAAAAAAATTGGCAAGGAAGCAGAAGCTTCTAATTGTTGGTATCGGGCCTATACTTTAGAACCAGAAAAAGCAACAGCAGAAGAGCATTTAATCTTAGGAAATACTCTGTTGCGACAAAACATAATTGATCAGGCAATATCCTGTTATTGTCGAGCAATAGAATTAAACCCAAATTTATTAGGAGCTTATGAAAATCTGGGAGAAGCATTAAAGCTTCAAGGAACAAAAAAACCTACAACACCAGTATTTCCAAATCATTGGCAAAATCAAGCAAATTCTCTCACTTTATTAACAGCAGAAACTCAAGGAATAATTCAACAGGTTAAAAGTGAAAATCAGATTCAAATAGTTCAGAAACTGAAAAACTTTGAAAGGATTGTGAGTGACTTAGTAAGTACAGTCACATCAGCATTTAACCTAAAAAATGACTTATCAGACAATTATTTAGAATCATCTTTATCCCTAGTAGAAAATAGTCAGCAGCAGCTAAATCCAAATTCTCCAGAAATCATTAAAACTGTAAATCCTACAAATTCTCTATTATTAGAACCAGATTTAACTAATATTTATTGGAATCTAGATTCAGAAAAGCCAAGTTTAAATGGTCAAACCAAAACTAACAATACTCAGATTATTCACTCTGGTTTACAACAAAACAAAATTTCCGAAATCAACCATAGAAAACGAATAAATGTCAAACTTGCTTTACCACCTGATGGAGCAGTAAATCTTCCTGATGTTTATATTAAACAAGCTCAAAATTATTACGAGCGGGGATTGTATGAACAGGCAATTAACCAATGTCAGCAAGCTATTTCTATTAAACCAGATGCCGTAAAAGCCTACATAATTATCGGAGATTCTCAGCAAAAAATTGGGGAAACAAAAGCAGCGGAGAAAAACTATCAAAAGGCTATTGAACTTAATCCAAAAAATGCTTCAATTCATACTCAATTAGCAAATTTATACAGTCAACAAAAATTATGGCAGCTAGCAATTTATTGTTACCAAAAAGCCGCAGCAATTCAACCAAATGAAGCTGATAATTACCGCAACTTAGCTAAAGCTTGGACTGAATTAGGTGAAGTACAAGCAGCAACAGATTGTTGGTATCAAGCTTACTCTCTAGAACCAAAAAAAGTAACAGCTACCGAGCATTTTAATTTAGGAAATAAATTATATAAGCAAGGGCAAATTACTCAAGCAGTATCCTGTTACAATCACTCTATAAAATTAGATCCTAATCTTGCTACAGCTTATTATAATCTGAGTGTTGCTTTAAAACGTCTAGGAAGACCAGATGAAGCAGTCATTTATCACCATAAAGCAAAGAAAATATGGGAAAACAAAAATAGTAATCAATCTATTTTAAATTCTCATTCATCACCAAAAGTAGAAATAAAACACCAAAATGATTATCAACAAAATGCAACAGAAATTAATCAGGAAAGTCTCAAATCACAGCAATTAAATAAAATCGTACAAAATGGTCAAAAAGACACTCAAGTAGAACAGCTCCAAGAAACTTTTGAAAAAGCTAAGACCTATTATTTAGAAGGATTACTTGAAGAAGCGATCGCCACCTGCGAAGCATTGATTAAAATTAAACCACAAGCAGAAGTTTATCAAATCATGGGCAAAGCTTTTCAAGATAAAGTTCAAATAGATAAAGCCATTAATTGTTATCGCCAAGCTTTGCAGATAAATCCTAACCTAGCTCCTGCTAACTATGGTATAGGACAAATATTAGCAATGCAAAAAAACTGGAGTGAAGCTATTAGTTATTATCGCCAAGCTTTGTATTTATTAGAGTTGAACTTAGATACTCAAAACTCAATAGAATTAACACCTGATTCTTGGGAAGTTTATCAGCAATTAGGAGATGCACTACAGGAAATAGGGCAAATAGAAGAAGCAGTGAAAGTTTATCATCAAGCTCTAGATTTAAGTGAAAGTTAAAAAAATTCCGGATAGAGAACAAAAACATAGAAACTTATAAATACCTGTACAAATGTCTAGCTAATGAGTATGAATTAGTATAATATTCCGTCTAGCTGTCATTTCAGTTAACAGTTATCAGTTAATAGTAAACATTTATTACTGTTATTACTGTCTTCTACCAAATTCAATAAAAATTTTTACAGTAAAATCCGGACACCAAAGGATAGGAATATTTACACTTGTTCTCTTTAATTCCTACTACCTAATACCCCACACCTAAGACCCATAAACCAACCAATGTAGCAATATTTTTTGAAAATGGTATTAGACTTAGGGAGAAAATTTAAAGATAAATTTTGAGGCTTTATCATTTTATCTAAGATAAAATTCAGTCCTGATATATCCCTAATAATTTAATCTAAATTATCTAAAATTTATATTTTTATTAAAAAAATATCCCCATTAAAATCCCTAACATCATTATGGTTTTAAAAAAAACAACCCAGAAAAAAACTTCAATCGACCAAAACCCTAAGTATGCAAAAACTCACTACAGCTTAGGCAAACTTTCAGCTCAACAAGGAAATTTAGAGGCAGCTATTACTTATTACCTGAAAGCCATAGAAATTGACCCAAAGTTTACAGAAGTTTACTACTCATTAGCAGATGTTTTGGTCAATCAAAAAAAGCCAGAAGCAGCAGTAAATATATATAAAAAAGCAATTAAAATTCAACCTAATTTATGGAAAGCTCATCATAATTTAGCTAATTTACTACAAGAAATGGGAGAGTTAGATGCAGCAGTAGATGTATACAATCAGTCAATCAAACTCAACCCAAAATTTTCTTGGTCTTATCATAATTTAGGGGAAACTTTAGTCAAAAAGGAACAATGGTCTGAAGCTCTCCTAGCTTTTCACCAGGCAATAAAATTAAACTCAGATTCTCCTTGGTCTTACTTTAATTTAGCAGAAATATTAATCGAAGTTGGGAAGTTTTCCGAAGCAATATCTGCTTATAAAAGTGCTATAAAACTACAGCCAGATTTACCAAAAATCCATGAAAAATTAGGGGATGCTCTGCAACAGCAAATGCAGCTTTATGCAGCAGAAGCAGTTAATTCTTATCGAGAGGCAATAGAGCAAAATCCAGATGATATAGAACTGTATCACAAAGCTTTAGAAATTCAACCCAACGACGCAGAATTATATTTGCAATTATCTAAAACATTAGTCAAACAAAATGAATTAGAGGAAGCAATTATTTTTTATCAAATGGGATTACAAGCAGAGTCACGCAACCCAGATATATCCCCACAGTTTGACCTCATGGAATTAGGAAATGCTTGTGTCAGGAAAGAAAAATTAAAAGCAGCTATTTTCTTTTATCAAGAAGCACTTAAAAATACTCCAGACAATAACTTAATTTTCTGGCAATTACAGAATACTATAGCAATGAAAAATCGGGAATTTGTTTATCCCGTAGAAATGGTAGAATATCTTCGCCTTGTAGAACCTCAACCACTAACTCTAAATACTAGTGAAAAACCAGTTATTTCTATAATTATTCCCGTCTATAATCAAATTTTACATACCTATAACTGTTTAAAATCATTAGCAGAAACTTTAGATAATTCTCTACCATTTGAAGTAATTGTCATGGATGACCACTCTAGTGACAATACCCAAGAAGTCCTAACTCAAATCTCTGGAATAAACTCAGTTTTTAACGAACAAAATTTAGGTTTCATTGGCTCATGTAACCGAGGGGCAAGCCTGGCAAAAGGTGAGTATTTAGTATTTTTAAATAATGATACTGTAGTTATGCCTAACTGTTTCCAGGAAATGTTAGAAACCTTCAAGCAAATACCAAATGCTGGATTAGTTGGCGCTAAATTTTTATATCCCAATGGAAAACTTCAAGAAGCAGGTGGAATTCTTTGGCAAGATGGTTCCGCATGGAATTATGGCAGATTAGACCATCCCAATAAACCAGAATATTGTTATTTACGAGAAGTAGATTATTGCTCTGGTGCTGGAATTATGATTCCCTCCAAATTATGGCAACAAATAGGAGGATTTGATACCCGTTATAAACCTGCTTATTATGAAGATACTGACCTGGCATTTGAGGTGAGAAAAGCTGGATATAAAGTCTTGTATCAACCCCTAGCTAAAATTGTTCATTTTGAAGGAATATCTTCAGGAAAAGATGTGACTAAGGGGGTGAAAAAATATCAAGTAGTTAATCATCAAAAATTTATCCAAAAATGGCACGATGTTTTAAAATTTCATCGACTCAATGGAATTGAACCACATTTAGAGCGAGAAAGACCCATACAAAAGCGATTATTAATGATAGACGCTTGTATGTTAACACCCGACCAAGATTCAGGTTCAGTCACAGCTTTTAACTTAATTAAAATCTTTCAATCCCTCTCTTATAAAGTTACTTTTGCACCTGATAATTTGTTGTATGTTGAAAAGTATACAGAAGATTTACAAAGGTTAGGAGTCGAGTGTTTATATTGCTCCCATGTAACGTCAATTAAATCTCATCTAGAAACTTATGGCAGTCAATATGATGTCGTATATTTAGCCAGACTAGAATTTACAGAAAAACACATAGATAATGTGAGAAAATTTGCGCCACAAGCAAAAATTATCTACGATACTGTTGATTTACACTATCTCCGAGAGCAAAGGGAAGCAAAACTCAAAAATAGTTTGGAATTATATGAAAAAGCAATGAAAACAAAAAAGCGGGAATTAGAATTAATGGCAAAAGCAGACTGCACGTTAGTAGTTAGTACGATAGAAAAACAAATGTTAGAACAAGAAAATCCTCACTTAAAAAATATAGATTTTTTCAATATGCCAAGGGATATATATGGTGCAGAAAAAGGATTTGAAGCCAGGAAAAACATATTATTCATTGGCGGATTTCAACACCCACCAAATGTAGATGCTGTACTTTATTTTGTGCAGGATATATTTCCTTTAGTCAAGCAAAAAGTTAACGATGTAAAAATTTTTGTTATCGGCAGTAAAGCACCAGAAGAAATTTTAAAATTATCCTCCGATGACGTGATTATTACAGGTCATGTACCTGATGTTTCAGAATATTTTAATAACTGTAAAATGTCGGTAGCTCCCCTAAGATATGGGGCAGGAATTAAAGGCAAAATCTTGACAAGTTTTAGCTATGGTTTGCCAGTAGTAGCCACATCTATTGCAGCAGAAGGAATGGGAATTACAGATAATTATGATGTGTTGATTGGGGATGACGCAGAAAGTTTTGCTCAACAGGTAGCTAATTTGTATTTAGACCAGAAATTGTGGGAAAAAGTTTCTCAAAATTCACTAGATACTATATCAAGTCGATATTCAATGGCAGCTGTAACAAATAAATTTAATGAACTTTTAACCAGTCTAGATGTTGCTAAATAAAAAAAATATCCGCTTATTTTCATTGCGAGGTAGGAAGAGAGAGAAAGCAATTATTTTGGTTTAGCCAATAGTTACTCCACACTCGCAATTTCAAAAAATCAACTTAGTAAATTGCGTCGGCAAACTTTCTTTACAGCCATTTTCAGTTAGTTAGATGACAAGCTCCTTAGTGGAATCAGTAAGAGCGTAGGGGTTTGGTCTCCAAACCCTTGCAGTAGTCAGTAGTCAGGAGTAAGAAATCCGTGGCATCCGCCCAAAAATTTTCTATTTTCTGTTATCTATTCAACACCAGTCAAAACCGCTATAATACCATCTTGATAAATTAGCTTTAACAAACTTCAACTATTAGCAATGCAATTAATAGGAAGGCGATATATATCTATGATGTTTGAGCAATAAATTACCCAAAAATTGTAATAGTAAAATCCGGAAATAGAAAAAATAGTTAGAGAATATATATGGAAAAATGCAAGGGTTGAGGAATTATGCACCAACAACCTATTTCTATCCCTATTTCCCCATAAAGCTTATTCTGGGGAGAAGGTGAAAGCAGTCTCAATAAATCTGTTTTTTTCCCTCATGGATAAGTTCTAGGGTTATATAGCAGGAGTTCAGCAAATGCAGCTTAATAAAGTAAAAATTCCCGTCAAAGGTTCGGTAAAACAAGTTAGTGAAGTCAAAGGTTTATTCAATGATATGTGGGTGGGGAAAAAACTCAGCTTTACTATCAAAAGCGAATATCCCATTCAAGAAATTGAATTAGAGGGATATCTTTCAAATCAATTTCCTGAAGGTAACAACATTATCTTGAAAATAGGTAAAGAAACTAAGCAAATTAGTAGTTCTGGAAACCAACTATTTAACTGCTCAATACCTCTAACCCTAGCAGCTTATCAAAAGACAAAAGTTGAAGTGGTGAGTGAAAAAATATTTAATCCTAAACAGCAGGGATTAGGTGAAGACCAAAGGGATTTAGCCTTTATTTTGGTTCACTTTTATATTAAACGGGGTAAAACAGCAGCAGAATATTTGCAAGAGGGGAAAATTTTCGAGAAAAAAGGCGAATTTGCAGCAGCTATTAGCTCTTTCAAAAAGGCTATTGCCTTAAATCCAAAATTTCATTGGTCTTACTATAAATTAGCAGAAACATTAGCAAAACAAGGAAAATATCAAGAAGCGATCGCTCATTATCATCAAGCTGTTGAACTAAATCCTAACTCAGCTTTATTTCTCTATAATTTAGCAGAAGCTTTAGCTCAAAAAGGCGATAAGGAACAGGCGATTATTTATCATCAAAAAACTGTTGAAATTGACTCAAACTTACCTAGATTATCTAGTGGAAAAATCGAGGATATCTTAACAAAAGCTTATGGTAAAGCAGTGTAAAAATTTCTATGTAATCGCAAAATTTGCGGTTTTTTGGGAAAAGAGGGTGCATTGAATTAAAGTAAGTTGATTAGTAAAAACTACAGAAATAATTACAGGTGAGAGAAAGTGGTATTAGAAAATACTAAAACAGAAAAAATAGAGCATTTAGCTCTAGGTAATCAATTGAAAACAGAAGGTAAATTGAAAGAGGCGATCGCTGAATATCGTCAAGCTATAAAAATCAATCCAGCTTTGCATAAAGCTTATATAGATTTAGCTTATTTATTGAGGATTGAAGGTAATCTAGAGGAAGCAGCAACTTGTTACCTCAAAGCAATTGAATTAAAGCCAAATCACTGGCAAGCTTATGCAAGATTAAGACAAGGTTCATGGGAAGCAAATCAAACAGAACAGATAATTTCTGGTTTAAAACAGACTGTCATCAATCATCCAGATATTATTTGGCCTTATATGTGTTTAGGTCACTTTCTCACACTACAAGATAACATAGATGAGGCCGTAAAATATTTACAAGAAGGAAGCAATAAAAATGCCTCTGTATTAAATCAAAATTTTTCCAAAAATGATATTTGTAAAGCCAAACAAAATCCTGACTTTCTGATAATCGGAACGGCAAAATCTGGCACAACTTCCTTGTATCAATACATGATTCAACACCCACATATTTTACCCTCCTTAGCCAAAGAAATCGGCTTTTTTGACCTAGCCAGAATGTACTCTAATGGAATAGATTGGTATTTATCCCACTTTCCCCAAATTCCAGAGGGTAAAAACATCTTAACTGGGGAAGCCACTCCTAGTTATTTCAATCGTAGTAATGTGCCAGAAAGAGTATATAAATATTTTCCTCAAATCAAATTGATTGTGATTTTAAGAAATCCGATTGAGAGAACAATTTCTGCCTATCATCACTCAGTTAAAGATAATGGTGAATTGCGTTCATTAGCAGAAGTAATAGACACAGAAATAGAAATGATTCAGGGAATGTCAGACCCATCAGAAATTATGAAAACCAATTTTAAATTTGAACCCCGATACCTGGTTTGGAGTTTGTATTACTACTTTTTGAAAAAGTGGATGCAAGTATTTCCCAAAGAACAATTTTTGATATTAAATAGCAACGATTTTTATGGTAATCCTGCCGGAGTAATGGCTCAGGTATTTGACTTTTTAGAACTGCCCAACCATGAACTCCCAGATTATCATGTATACACTAAAGGCAGTTATACTAAGATTGATAATAAGCTGCACAATAAATTATCTAATTTTTTCAATCCTCATAATCAAAAATTGGAAGACTATTTAGGCATCAAAATGAACTGGAGCTAACTGAATTATCTATTTAATAAATATGGATATAGAACAATTTTTGCAAACCTCCAAAATTGACAAACCTACAGAAAATAAACTCAAATTTATCTCACAGATCAATAATTTGACTCAGCAACAGGTTGCCGATAGCTATGTAAAACAAATGCTTTTTACTAACCTGCCTTCTAGCACTTTTGATGAATATTATGGGGATTTATTTGTCAGATTTTTAGATAATAGTGACAGTATTTATTTAGTCAGATGTGTTTTAAATTTCTGCGTGCAACAGTTGTCCGTGCGCGGTCAAGTTTCTCGTCCACGGGAAATTTTTTTTCAAATTGGTTGTTTTCATCCGACAGATTTTGCTGCTGCTTTAATTCAGGGAATGCCAACTACATTGGCTCATTTTTGCTGTACTTCTAATGGTGGGAAAAAAAGTGAAATTCAAGACATTCTAGAAAACTTAGCAGCCCAACTACCCGCCGATGGTTTACCTAAATTTACTATCTATGATGAGAATACAAATTACTCTAATTTATTAACTATTCAATCTCCAGAAAGTATTGGTTATTTAGCACTGGTTAATTTACAAACTGAAGACTCTTACAGCAAAATTTTACCATCTCTAAAAAACCTGCTAAGCCCTCTAGGTAAATGTTTAATTATTGACAAACCAGAATTAGTTTACCAAGCCTCATTTCAGGCAAAAGCAGAAAACTTAAATTTACAAGTTTTGAAAACCTTTCCTTTAATGAATAAAACAGATAAAGAAATAGGTTTCTGTTTACTCAGTTTAAGGCAATAAAATTCACAAAAATTACCAGTAATATTATGGGGATAGCTACCTACATCACTAAAGACGCACTGTATGACCTGAAAGAATTAGAAAGCTTTCAAGATAACTGGAATGGGGATGCAGTTATACAAGTACATGAGAAAATTTATTACTCAAATCCAGAACCATTATTTGTTAACTTCAGCGAAGAAATTGGTGAATTAACACAGAGAATTTTAGCAGCTAAACGCACATCTGTAGACCCAATTTACTGTGCCAGAGTTAATAATGCTACTTTAATTCCTCATGCTAATATTTTCACAGCAGATGACTCATTTTTATGGGATTTATCGCGACAAGCTGCTCGTCATTTTTTAGATTCTCATGGCAAACAAATAGCTAATTTTACATATCCAGAACCAGAATTTATTAATAATTCTGTAGGATTATTGAGCATGGGTCATAATAATCAACATTCCCATTGGCTCCTGCAAACTTTGCCCAAATTAGAAATATTTAAAAAAGCTGGTATTCGCCCTCAAAAACTAGTCGTACAACCTACTATCAAGGGTTATCAAAAAAAGGCTCTTGCTATCTTAGGATATCCTGAAAAAGATTTAATTATTGGCACTCCAAAACAGCCACTACGATGTGCAGAATTATATGCAACTAATATTTGGGGTGGAGAAATAATTTCAGATTTAGATATTTACAATGAATTATCTGTTAAATGTCCTCCTACAGAACCAGGCCCGGAAAGAATTTATGTTTCTCGACAAGACTCCCGAAATTTGCGGAGATTTTTAAATGAAGAAAAAGTTATTGAGTTGATGAAAGAGTATGATTTTGAAATTGTTATTCCTAGTAAATTAACTATTGAAGAAGAGGTAAATATCTTTCGTAATGCTAAGGTTGTTGTGGGTGCTTTGGGTGCTGGTCTTTATAATACAATTTTTACCGAACCTGGTGCAAATATTATTGTCTTAAGTGACCCTTGGTATGTGACTGGATGGATATTAAATATTGCAGCTCTCCGACATCATAATATCGGCTTTGTTTTTGGTCATAATTTTCTCTCTTTTGACCGAGTTCATTATGGTAGATGTAGTAACTGGATTGTGGATACTAATATGCTCAGAGAAGCAATTGAGAATGTATTAGATACAGTTGATTAAGTTAAATGAACAGTAAAAAATTACTATGGTTAGCATCACAAAAGATGAATTAGATACGATTAATTATAACTTTAAGTTAGCCCAAGAGCTGACAAGAAAACTTGAATTTGATGGAGCAATAAGTTCTTACCTATCTATAGTAAAACTAGATGAAAACCATGCTGCATCTTGGCATCATCTGGCTAAACTTTATGAAAATCTAGGTGATTGGCAAGCAGCAGTTAACTGTTATGAGAAAGTAATAGCTATTAAACCAGAGTATGGAGTAGTTTATGTGCAACTGGCTCTCGCACTTAAAAAACAAGGTAAAATCCAAGAAGCAATTAATGCTTATCAAGTAGCAATTAGACTAAATCCACAGCAAGATTTTACTGTATATCTGCAATTAGCTGATATTTATAGACAAGAAGCAAAACTAGATGAAGCAATTAATAACTTCCAGAAAGCTATTCAAATAAATCCCCATTTATCACCATTTGTTTATGTCCGCTTGGGTGATTTATTAAGCCAGAAAGGAGAAGAAAAGCAAGCAATTAATTATTGGCAGATTGCTAGTAAAAAGATAGCCATGACTTCCCATCCTAATTTTGTAGAAAAATATTGGGAAAAAGGTGAACTTCGGGGGCCTAGTTTTCTAATTATTAGTCCTGGTAGATGTGGTTCTACTTCTCTGTATAATTATCTCGTTCAACATCCACAAGTTATACCAGCAATTAGAAAAGAAATTGGCTTTTTAACTCACCAGCCTTACAACAAAAATCACCAGGTTTATAATGCTCAATTTCCACCTTTACCGAATGATAAAAATTTTATTACTGGGGAAGCAGGTACAGGTTATTGGATGAACTATCCAGGAGAACGAATTAAATCTTATTTTCCTCATATAAAACTCATAATAATGATGAGAAATCCTGTAGAGCGAGCAATTTCTCATTATAAATCTGCTGTGAAAGTGGGTAGAGAAAAACGTTCTCTAGAAGAGGTGATAGATGCACATCTTGGAGCACTTTCAGACTTAGATCGGGTTTTCATCAATAATAAAGTTCAAAACTGGAAACAGGTCAGACCAGGGTATTTTTTACGGGGATTATATATTTACTTTATTGGCAAATGGTTGAGTTTATTCCCAAGAGAAAATTTACTCTTTTTAAAAAGTGAAGATTTATTTGATTCTCCAGACTCAACCATGCTAAAAATCATCAATTTTTTGAATTTACCTGAATATTCGCTGCTTAAGTATGAAAATTATAATGCCAGTAGTCAGAATTATTTAAGTCAAATTAGTGGTACTCAGCGTCAACTTATATCGGATTTTTTCAGACCTCACAATCAAAAACTAGAAGAATATTTAGGAATCAGCTTTAACTGGAAATAATTGATTTGTAAGAATTTCCTTCGGAACGCTTAGATTAATTTTTTAGCTAAGTATATATATAAAATTTTAGGAAAAGCCTGACATAAATATGGATTCTCATCAAACAAGTAACCAATTATTAGAAACAAGGAAAGTAACTGAAATAGCTACTACAATAGAGGCGGATTTGAAACAAGCAGAAGCCTTGGTTAAACAGGGTAATATCAGAAAAGCAATTCCAATTTATCGGCGTGTAACTAAGCTAAATCCTCAAGAATCAAAATATTGGATAAAACTAGCCAATACTTTAGCAAAACATCAAGAATTGGATGAAGCAGTAAAATATTATCAAAAAGTAATAGAGCTACAACCAGATATTTCTTATGTTTATCTTTCTCTAGGGAATGTTTTGCTAGAGCAAAGAAAATATCAGGAAGCGATCGCTCAATATCAGCAAGGAATTATTTGTAATTCTGATGCTGATAATTTACCCTTGCACCTGAAAATTCAGGAAGTATATGCTAAACAAAATAAATTAGAAGAATTAATTGCTGATTATCGTCAAGATTTAGAGCAGACTCCTAATTCAATGAGAACTTATTATCTTTTAGCTGAAGCTTTATCTAAGCAAAATAATCGCCAAGAAGCTGAAATTTATTACAGAAAAGTTATTGAATTAAACCCACCGCCCAATTATCGTCCCTACGAACAATTAGCAAGAATCTTACAGCAACAAGGTAAGCTTAATGAGGCAATTAATTGTTATCAACAGGCAGTTCTAGAAAACCCCAAAAATACAATTATTCACACCCGTTTAGCAAAATTATTGTATCAGCAAGGTCACTTAAAACTGGCTGTCCAAAGTTATCGTCAAGCAACAGAAGTTAATCCTGAATTCCACCTAGCTTATCCTGGTTTAGGAGAATGTTTAGAATTATTAGGAGATTCCGGTGGAGCTATTTTAGCTTGGCGTCAATATTTGAATTTAAAACCTGATGATAGTCATATATTTTTTAAGCAGGGCTTACTTTTAGCAAAACACAAACAATGGGAAGAAGCGTTATTTTGCTATAAAAATGCCATCAAAATTCAACCCGAAAAAGCCATCAGAGATTATCTACATCTGGGATTAGTTATTGCTAGGTGTAGCAAATTGGAACCTCAAATTACTCAACTATGTCAAAATTTATTTAAACATAAAAACCCATATCATATATATAGTGCTGCCATCCTCTTAGCAGAATTGGGGAAAATTGATGAAGCAATTTCCTGCTTCAAAAATTCAACTAGATCAACTCATATTCTAGAAAGTAATACTCCCCCTCCAAACTTACCTCTTCCTACTGAAATTTATGATTATTTGTGGCAGAATTTAAACCAAAAATCTCAAGTAGATTTTGATGGCAGTCAAATTTTAGATGTACCTCAAATTGAAACCAAAGATGCCGAAAATTATTTTAGAGAAAATAGTAAATATAGAGTATTAACTAGTACCTTTAACCCAGAGGGCAAAAAATTACTAGATGATTTAGGAATATCTCTTGTAAAGCTAGAACTGATTTACTTAGATACTTTTGCTTTAGAAGAAATATACATCAATAGCTTTAGCAATGCTGCAAAAAAACGACTTTCTCGGAAATCAGAACCCACAAGAGAGGAAGGGCGATTAGATTTAAAAAGATGGACAGAATTTCGGAAAAATGGCTATGAATTTGCCGTACAACAAAGTATAGCTGAAACTGGTTATATCTACTCAATTTGTCCTATTAGTGGGGAAATTTTACGCTCTAATCAATCTTTCTATTTAGGAGCTTCCTTAATTGCTTATCGTTTTGTCGGTGCAGAGATATTCTATTTAATTATCGGACAGTGGTTTGGCAATAAAATAGCAGTATATTTCCCTAAATTTGACTTGATTTTAACTCAGTTGGGAAAAAAGAAAATAAATGAAATAGAAAATCTCAAATCAAGACTGAATATATTTAAGAGTTACACTGTCAAATATAGAAATGAATTTCTGGCTTATGTGAGTAATTCTGTCAAACATCCTCTAGTCGCTTTAGTAGGTAATACAGCAAACTTTTACCATTACTTTTTTAATAGAATTACTGGACTTAATTATTTATCAGAACGCAATTTAATTCCAAAAATTGACAAAATTATCACAGGAAACAATAACTACTTTGACATTAGCAGTATTTATCCCAATATCGAGACTAAAGAAGTTAATACAGAAGATGAATTATTTTTCCAGGAAACCTTGGCAAATAATTACTTTATTGCCATGTTTTTCGATGTCATATTATCTCATAGTCTAGCTCAAACACTGCATAAATCTTCCCTAGATTTAGCTACACCAAAATTAATTGAAACAGTAAAAAGTCTGCGAAAAAGCTGTTTTCCTCTGATTTGGTTTCATGTCCGAATTCATAAAAGGTTATGGCTTTCACAAATAGAGGGAACAGCTAACCTAATTCAAAGACTATATCAAGATTTCCCCAATTTAGGAATAATTTTTGATGGATTCTCCTGTACCAATTCTGGATTAGTTAATCATCAAGTTGTTACTCAAGAAAAAGCCATTTTCAAACAAATTACTGACCGTATACCCCCAGAAATATCAGTGCAAAATTTGATTGGCTGTAAAGTCTATGAAAAAATTATTTGGGCACAAGAAATAGACTTATATGTCTTACAACATGGGTCAGCAATGACAATTCCCATGATAGTTAATAAACCCGGTGTTGCTCATCAGAATACAGGACTTCATGACTCAGAATTTGAAGGCGATTCAAGATATACCCAAACTGATGTTATGGGACAGCAATTTTCATACATGATGATGCAAAGAGATTTTGCCTATAGAGAAAACGTTACCAAACCTATTTATATTCCCAAAAAATACATCACCGACCAAAATAATTCCGGCAAACACTGGCGGAACTATGATTTAGATTGGAAGGTTATCTACGCAGAAGTTCTCAGAATTATTAATTATTTAAGAAAGGAAAACTAAATATGGTCAATATTGTTACTTTTGGCTCTTGTTTATCTCGCCTCACTGCGGCTCAGTTGGCAACAATTTTTAGTTACAAAGTGCTGAATCATGTCGCTCAAATCAGAAGTGATAATTTTGTCAGCCACTATATTCAAAAAAGTCAGGAAATGATTCCTGACTCTTACTATAAAAATTTGATTTATCAAGAAGGTAGAGCAGAGGAAGCAAATAAAATTTTACAGACTCAGTATCCAGAAAATATTGGCAAGTATCACTTACCAAATGCTGTAGATTTATTTGAGAATCTGAAACAGGAAAATATAGATATATTTTTATTAGATAACTGGTGTGATATTACATATAAATTATTATCCCCTACCCGCTTGGATGAGTTTCAAGATTCCTCTGTTTTTCTCGTCGGTCACTCCTACACTAATCTCTTAGATTATTTTCAGTTTAGTGATTATTTAACTCCCAAAGAATCAGTTAGTAGTTGGCAACTAATTATTGAATTTTTACGACAATATCAACCTAACGCTCAAATATTTTTTCTCTGTTTTCCCTACTGCACCAGTCAGGATAAACCAGATCGTTATGAACGGGCAAAAAAATTTGCAGAGTTATTTTTAAACCGACCAATCGCTCAACATATAATTACAGTACCACCATTCTATGTAAAGCCTACTTTAACTAAAAATTGGTCTCATTTTGATTCCCATATTTATGCTTCCTTAGCAGGTTTTATTCACCATACATTATTATTAGGCGATCGCTTTTCTCTATCTACTATTTCGTAACCATTAAGCCATCAGAGCAGAGAAAAAGGTGTAGTCATTGTGGTCAAACAGAATTTT
>JASJEE010000440.1 GCA_030064835.1 Microcoleaceae cyanobacterium MO_207.B10
CTGATACCTTATGTATTGCGATTCATTTGTTGCATTTGATAATTCATTACAGATATTTTGGGTCTTTAACCGCTATTTGCAGCCAGAACTACTGCATATTTTAGAAATCTCTGGCCAACTAATACCTGATAGGAAAAAGTTTGCTACATAAGTTTATCCTGCTCTAATCAGGGAGTTTCAGTAATTTTCAACCAAAAGCCAAGCATTTGCCTTAGTCAAAAGCATAATCTCATTGATAAATTAATGGGAGTTGCTTACCTAAAGCATTTTTCCTTCTCCACGGATAAATCCAAAGGATTGAAACAGGAAAATTTTTTTCTTGACCTGATATAATTTAGGGACTTATCGCTTAACTTTCATCTGGTGATAACTTATGTATGATAAGTTGTATACCTTCGTAAGTATCTTATCTGCCATTCAAGAGATATTCTATTATTTTCAGCATATATTTATGATTCATTGATTTTCAGAATATATTTATGATTCATTTGAGAGCCTGGTTTTTGATTAACCGTTGTGTACTTACTAAAGCTCTATTTAACTCATAGCCACGTCGCTGAGGATATTTCTGATAAGCTTGTTGTTCTTGAGAAATCATCTCTATATCTTGCTGTACTAAGCCATCAAGTAGTTTTTGAGCTGAACCAAATAAACTTTTCTTGATAAATTGTCTAAACCATTCTGGCAGTTTATGTAAACGCCAAAAGGCATGAAGTGATGTAAAGTGAATCAGATAAGCTAGGGTTTCTGTTTCGTTAATCGGTGATAAAAGGCAGTAAATTTTAAAGTCTTTACCAAGATTAGACACCCAATTTGGATAAATATAACTAACATTTAATGGTTCGGGGTGGAGTTGTCGCAAACTGGGAAAAAATAATTGAGATATAGACCAAATTTTGTCAATTTTATAATAGCTTTGAGCTTGATAATAAGCATCTACTTGTTGATCATTTTCTGATAGGTCTATTAATTGTGCTGCTGCCCATGCTTGCCAGTTTTTGTGTAAATGTCCGTGGTGCATATCCATTAAATTTTCCACTAAATAAGAATAGTGGGAATGAGATTTTATTACTGATACTGTGGCAATATAGTTGAGATGTTCCCACTCAGGAATTGCTAAAGGAGAAATTACTTTTTGGAGTGATTTTTCTCCTGGAAATAACCAGATAAAACCATCTTTTTCTTGTACTGGAAAAACACGAATTTTACAAGTAGGCAATTTTTGATTATTTGCTAAATAAGGAACGGTTGAGCATTCACCACTTGACTTAAATCGCCATCCATGGTATGTGCATTCTATTTCGTCATCGATCGCACGACCAGAACTGAGTTTAACCAGACGATGAGGACAAAGGTCTTCGAGAGCGTGGACTTTTCGATTTTGATCCCGGTAAAGGACTACAGGTTGATGCCACAAGGTAATACTGTAGGGCTTAGTTTTCACATCTATGCTGCGAGCAACAGCATACCAGTGATTTTTGTTAATTCCCAACTTCCGGATATCATGGTAGTAGGTAGTTTCAGAGGAAGACATAGCGATCGCTGCTTTATTAAGAATTAATAATGAATTGTCATCAATATTTTAATAGGAGAATTTTACAATGATAAATATTCCAGGCTACCAAATTCTTGCCAAAATTTATGAGGGTGGTAATTCTTTAGTTTATCGAGGTAAGCGAGAGGAGGATGATCGGGCTGTTATTCTGAAGTTAAGTAAAGGAGATTATCCTTCGGAAGCAGATAATAATAGGTATAGAGAAGAATATCAAATGCTGCTTTCTTTAAATCTTCCTGGAGTGATTACAGTCTATAGATTAGAAAAGAATCGTAATAATTTAGTAATTATTTTAGAAGATTTTGGTGGTGAATCTTTAAAGACTTTAATTGCTTCACAAAAATTTACTATCTTAGGTTTTTTGAATTTGGCAATTAAAATTGCTGAAAGTTTAGGAGAAATTCATAGTAATAATATTATTCACAAAGATATTAATCCATCAAATATAATTTTTAATCCTACAACAGGAGAACTAAAAATTATAGATTTTAGTATTTCTGCTAGATTAAATCGTGAAAAAATTCATTTAGAAAACTCAAATCTTTTAGAGGGAACTATTGCCTATATTTCTCCAGAACAAACTGGTAGAATGAACAGTTTCTTAGATTATCGCACAGACTTTTATTCCCTCGGTGTAACTTTTTATGAACTATTAACTCAAAGGCTGCCATTTTCCACAACAGATGCAATGGAATTAGTTCATGCTCACATTGCTAAACAGCCAATACCTCCCCATGAAATTAATTCAGAAATTCCGCCAATTATATCAAATATTGTGCTTAAGTTATTAGCAAAAACTGCTGCCCAAAGATACCAAAGTGCTTGGGGTTTGATTGCTGATTTAGATGAATGTCTCAACCAATTAAAAATGACAGGGAAAATAGAAGAGTTTACTCTAGGTAGTCAAGATATTTCTGATAAGTTTCAAATTCCAGCAAAACTATATGGAAGGCAGTCAGAAATTGAGGCATTAATGGCGGGTTTTGAGCGTGTCTGTCAAGGAACAAAAGAGATGATGTTAGTAGCTGGTTATTCTGGTATTGGTAAATCAGCTTTGGTACAGACAATTTCTCAACCTATTATCCGTCAAAGTGGGTATTTTATTTGGGGAAAATTTGACCAATTTCAAAGGAGTATTCCCTATTCTGCAATTGTGAGTGCTTTTTCTGAGTTAGTCCGAATTATTTTAAGTGAAAGTGAGGCAAAATTAAATGAATGGCGAAATAAACTTTTAGCTGCTTTTGGTACTAACGGACAAATTATTATTGATGTAATTCCCGAATTAGAATTAATTGTTGGTGTGCAACCTACAATGCAAGAATTAGGACCTAATGAAGCCCAAAATCGCTTTAATATTGTCTTTCAAAACTTCATTAATTTATTTTGTAAACCAGAGCATCCTTTAGTCATATTTCTAGATGATTTACAGTGGGCTGACTCGGCTACACTCAAGTTAATTAAATTAATGATGACAGATGAAGAGAAAAAATATCTGTTTTTAATTGGGGCTTATAGAGATAATGAAGTCGATCCAAATCATCCTTTAGAAATGACTTTAAATGCGATTTGTGCTCAAACTGAAGATATTGATTATCCGATTATTAATAAAATTAATTTGAATCCTCTAAAATTTGAAGATATTATCAAGTTAATTGCAGAGACATTACATAATGACAAGATTTCAGTACAAGAATTAGCAGAATTAGTGGAAAGCAAAACAGGTGGTAATCCATTTTTTGTTAATGAATTTATGAAAACTCTGTATCAAGAAAATTTACTCCATTTTGATTCTGAGCAAATTCGATGGCAGTGGGATATAACAAATATTAGAACACTTAATATTACTGATAATGTAGTGGAGTTAATGATTGGAAAATTGCAAAAATTACCAGAATTAACTCAACAACTTTTAAGCTTAGTTGCCTGTGTGGGAAACCATTTTGATTTGAATACTTTATCTCTAATTTATGAAAAAGAATCTTATGCCACTTTTCAAGATTTATTACCAGCAATTCAAGAAGGATTAATTTTGCCTGCTTCAGAAACAGAAGCCAAAAATGTAGAATTGAATTTGTATCCGTTTTTAATCCTTAATTATCAGTTTTTACATGACCGTGTACAACAAGCTGCTTACAGTTTAATAGACGAATCTCAAAAACAAAATTTACATCTGAGAATAGGACGTTTATTGTTAGAAAATACTCCTCCTGAATATCGAGGTGAACGAGTTTTTGATTTAGTCGATCATCTGAATATAGGAATATCTTTAATTAGAGATGAATCTGAAAAAATTGAACTAGCAAAGCTGAATTTAGAAGCGGGTAAAAAAGCTAAAGATGCTACTGCTTATGTAGCTGCTAAACAATATATAACAGCAGGTTTATCTTTATTAGATCAGGATTGCTGGAGTCAATACTATGAATTAACATTTGCTTTACATAAAGCGGGAGCAGTAATTGAGTATTTAAACGGTAATTTCTCAGAAAGTGAAGCATTAATTAAATTGATTTTAGAAAAGTCAAAATCAGTGATTGAGAAAGCAGAGATTTATCAACTTTTGGTTGTGCAATATACTTTAAGCGGTGGATATAAAGAGGCAATTGCAGCCGGGAAAAAAGCTCTAGCATTACTAGAAATAGAACTTCCTGACAATGATTTACAAACAGCAATTACTCAAGAATTTGCCAAAGCAAAAGAAAATTTAGGCGAACGAGAAATTGCAAGTTTAATTAATGAAGGCGAGGTAAAAAGTTCTGAATATAAAGTTGGCTTAGAATTGTTAAACCATTTATTAACATCAGCCTATTTAATCGACCCAGAATTATGGACAGTCAGTGTTTTAAAAGGAGTCAATATTTCTCTAAAATATGGTTCGGTGGTTGAGTCATGTCTTTGTTATGCTAACTATGGAATGCTGCTTAATTCTAATCAAGGAGATTATAAATCAGGATATCAGTTTGGTTTACTGGCACTCACGTTAACTGATAAATCGGAAAACTTAGGACTTAAATGTCAAGCTTGCACAGCATTTGCGAATACATTAAGTTTTTGGTTTAAACATATTAAAGAATCAAATTTAGTTAACAATGAAGGGTATGAAGCAGCTTTAGAATCAGGAGATTTAGAATATGCAGGTTATATTTTACATAATACAGCACTTAATTCCCTATTTCAGGGGAAAAAAATTACAGAAATACTTTTAGATACTACTAAGTATTTACAATTTAGTCGGAAAACTAAAAATCAACTATCAAATGATACATTGATAGGGATTAAGATGATTATAGAAAATTTCAAAATGTCAGAAAGAGAAATGTCAAATATTCCTGATAGGGATGAAAAGTTTTCGTTTGAAACTGATAAAAATACTGAAGCAGAGTATATAGAAAATTGCCAAAAACATCAAAACTTTTATTCACTTTGTATTTATCTGATTCATAAATCCTATGTTTTATATCTATACGGCAATTTAGATTTAGCACTTGACACCATCTTAGCAGCTCAAAAATATCTGGAATTTATTACGGCAACTTTAGCCACGACAAAATTTAATTTCTACTATTCTCTGATTTTAGCTGCTCTTTATCCCAATGCTTCTAAAACTCAGCAAAAAGAATATTGGCAACAACTGGAAATAAATCAACAACAAATTAAAATTTGGGCAGATAACTGCCAAGAAAATTTTGAACATAAATATTTATTAGTAGCAGCAGAAATGGCTAGAATATCTGGAAAAAATTTAGAAGCTATAGAGTTATATGATAGTGCGATAAACTCTGCTAGTAAAAATGAATTTATCCAATATGAAGCGTTAGGTAATGAATTAGCTGCCAAGTTTTGGTTTAGTCAAGATAAACCTAAATATGCAAAAGTTCACCTAAATGAAGCTTACTATAGTTATCAAAACTGGGGTGCTACTAGGAAATTGAAAGAATTAGAAGCTCAACATCCAGAATTGCGAGATTTATTAAAAATTAAAAGCCACATAATTGATACTCAAACTACAGCATTTTCTGACTCTACTAGTAGCCCTGGTGAATCATTAGATTTAGCCACAGTGATTAAAGCATCTCAAGCTATTTCTAGTGAAATTGTCTTGGACAAATTACTTTCTAAATTAATGAAAATTCTTATGGAAAATGCTGGAGCGGAAAAAGGAACTCTTTTATTGCTCACAGAAGGTAAATTAATCAATGTCGCCAAGGCAATAATAGATGCTGAAGAAATAGTAGTTGAGAAATCTCAAATTGATAAATCTGAAGATTTACCACTGACAGTAATTAACTATGTAGAACGAACCCACCAAGATGTTGTTTTAAGTAATGCTTGTGCTAAAGATCGGTTTATGGCTGACCCTTATATTGCCAGAACTAAACTTAAGTCAATTTTATGTACACCTATTATTAATGGTGGCAAACTAATCGGTATTTTGTACTTGGAAAATAATTTAACTTTAGGTGCATTTACTCCGGAACGTTTGGAAATATTAAGACTTTTATCATCTCAAGTGGCAGTTTCCCTAGAAAATGCCATGCTGTACACATCTGTAGAACAGAAAATACAAGACAGAACGCAAGAACTGAACGAAAAAAATCTACGACTTGAGCAAACATTGCATCAATTACAACGAACTCAATCTCAACTAATTCAAAGTGAAAAAATGTCAAGTTTAGGGCAATTAGT
>JASJEE010000058.1 GCA_030064835.1 Microcoleaceae cyanobacterium MO_207.B10
TCCCAGGAAATTTTCCCTTTCTCTAAAACTGGTTAATTGCTGCTGATTCTCAGAATTAATAATTTCTTGTTCTGACTCTCCCAGGAAATTTTCCCTTTCTCTAAAACTGGTTAATTGCTGCTGATTCTCAGAATTCACAGTTTTTCTATATGACTCTCCCAGGAAATTTTCCCTTTCCCTAAAACTAGTTAATTTCTGCTGAGTCTCAGAATTAACAATTTCTTGTTCTGACTTTCTGAGCAAATTTTCCCTTTCTCCAGAAGTGGTTAATTGCTGCTGAACCACCAAACCAATAAACTCATCTATATTTTGATTATTTTCTTCTGCAAAATTTTGCCATTCAACAAACAAACTATCCAAATCATAATCATAAGCTTCCAGTCTTAACAATCTATATAATTCCGCAAAAGCCTCCTGAAAATCTGATTCAATAGATAAACATTTTTGATAATAGTCAACAGCTAATTTAAAATTTTCCTGTAAAGCAAATACCCTAGCCAACTTAAAATAAACCTTAGCATTGTCTGGTTCAAGTTCCTGAAAGTTTCTATAACAATCAACAGCCTGCCCAAAATCACCTTTTTCCGTAAATACATTTCCTAACATCAATTGAACAGATACCAAATTATTAATCCCAAGCGCCCTTTGATAATATAAAATAGCTAAATCAAACTGCCCTAGCTTATAATAAACACTCCCAAGATTAGCATAAACTTCAGCAAAATCCGGTTGCAACTTTAAAGCCTTAAAATAAGTATTAATCGCCCGTTCAAATTGATTTTGAGATTGAAAAACATTACCCAAAGTTAAATAAGCAGGAGCAAAATTAGGTTCAAATTTTAAAGCCTCTGCACAAGAAGCGATCGCCGCATCAAAATTACCTAGAATCAAATATACTTCAGCTAACTTCTTGTAAGCCTCAACATAATCTGGTTTAATACTCAAAGCTTTTTGATAAGCAACCATCGCTGTATAAAATTGTCCAGAATCTTGAAGTTGATTGCCTGTGTTGAAATAATTTTCAGCTAACATTTTCTTTGCGAACCCTGATAGCGGTAATACTTGAGACTGCCCTTAATTTTTTGTTAATTCTTGACAATAACTATAATAAGTTCATCTGGGCATTCCCTACTTTAATTAGTGCTTTTTTTTAGAATGTTTTAGGCTGGTTTTTTCATTAATTAATAATGGATAATTACCTCAATTAAAACCATAACGGAATTGAATATAAGGAAATATTATTTCTTTTTTTATCCTATTAGAGAGAGACTTTATCCCTTGATTTTGCGGTAATTCTACAAACATTAAAACTCTACACTGAAAACGAATATGGGCCGTGTGAGTATGTCGCATCAAGTTTATATTCTCTAGACTCTAACAAGGAGTAATTTTCCATCCCAACCGCTTCCCTAAACTTATATTCAGTTTCCCGCAATAAAACTTGTGAAATAGACTTCCATTGCTCTCTACTCTCCCAATAAACTACGATAATAACTTCATTACCTCTGTAGTCATTAAGCCAAACTTCTTTTTTTAAAAAACCCATTTGTAAAGCTAAGAAAGAGGTCCAAATTTCTCGATCCTTTTGGAGAAATTTTTCTTTTAAACTGTCCTCAATCTTGAATTGTAGCCATTCAATTATCATAGTATTTGTAGCAATAGACAAAAAAGCATACTTGACTTTAGCCTGCCAATTAGTTTAGGTAAGTTAGACAGTGCTGATAATTTCGATCTGGAGTATTAAGATATGATAACAGAACAAGACCCCACAAAATTAATGAAACAGCAAGTCGGCAAAGCTGCTGCTGACCGCATTAAGTCAGGAATGATAGTGGGGCTAGGCACCGGGTCAACTACTGCCTACATGATTCAGTTTTTAGGGGAACGTCTGCAAAGTGGCCAACTTCAAGACATCAAAGGTATCCCTACTTCTTTTCAGTCAACCGTATTAGCAAAAAAATATGGTGTGCCATTAACTACTCTTGATGAAGTTGACCACATGGATATTGCCATTGACGGTGCTGATGAAGTTGACCCACAAAAAAATCTGATCAAAGGTGGTGGGGCGGCCCATACTCGCGAGAAAATTGTGGACTCTCTGGCAGAACAGTTTATTGTAGTGGTGGATAGTTCTAAATTGGTAGAAAACTTGGGTTCAACCTTTTTATTGCCTGTGGAGGTTATACCTATGGCCATAAGTCCTGTAATTAGGGCGATTGAAAAACTTGGTGGCCAACCAGAGCTGCGTATGGGGGTAAAAAAAGCTGGCCCTGTAGTGACTGATGAAGGGAATCTAGTTATTGATGTCAAGTTTGATTCTATTGACAACCCTGCTGAATTAGAAAAAAGTTTAAATAATATTCCTGGAGTTTTGGAGAATGGTTTGTTTGTTGGGGTTGCCGATTTAATTTTGGTGGGAGAAATTAAGGATGGGCAACCCATAGTTAGGGAAATTTCTTAATCATCAAATAAAGCCATATACAACTTAAAACTTGATCAACATTGTCATAAGAAAAACCCAGTTTTGTGAAGAAACTGGGTTAATTTCAAAACTAATTAATTCTCGAAAATTAGCTTTCTACAACAGATGTACATTCACCCTTAAGATAGTGCAAGACAAAATCAATAGTTTCTTGCTTCAGCCATCCTTTTTGTACTGCCACCTCTCCAAAACGTAAATTTGTTTGATGTTGTTCTACCAAAATAGAATAGATTTGTTCATCATTTAGTAACTTGGCTAATTTTAAATACTCACCCAGAGGTTTTTTCTGATTATCCTTAATCAGTTGAGGAAATAGTTCTACAAAAAAATCAGCAGTTTCTTGCTTAATTATTCTCCACATCACAGCAATTTCTCCAAATCGTAAGTGACGGTTACTGCTTTGATATTGCAAGATTTTTTCCACTTCGTTTCCTGAAATTAAACCTGCTTGGTATAAAACCTGTCCAATTGGTCCAGCAACTTCTTGCTTTTCACTGTATTTATTACTTGAATGGTGTTGCTGTGTATAATTTTCCTCAACTAATCTGGTTAAATTCATCGCTTTTTCTTCCTTATTAATTGCTCCGATCAGCCACCAAGGCCACCAGAAAATAACTCCCAAGTTGATTGGGCTTCGCATTTCTTTAACATCTGACTGATTAATGTTAATATCTTCCTTAGCAGCTACATAGCAAATTGAACCCGAAAATATATAAGATGTTGCTGAATAACACAAGAGTGCAAAGATGAATGTAGTCATAATTATTTTTGATTTTATTTCGATGATATTCGATTTTTTTTATAACGTCAACTTAGCTTACTTAATATTTATTCAAAATTAGAATTAATCCTAACCATTCCACCACTTTCCCCTATTTACTTTTATAGCAATCCTCCATAGGTCGTGACCAATTATAAGAATAATAAATATCAACTTCAATTCTTGTAAATTCTCAATCCCATCTCCAGAATTATTACTATTTACTATCCCAAAATGTGACAACTTAAATAAGATTGCTAAACCGTATATGTTTAATATTTATAGGGTTTACCAACCTCGTGAAGTACAGTTATATTTTGATTACTCACTATTCCCTGTTCCCTGTTTCTAGGATGTTTTTTTCATAACCAAAATAGGAATTCTATTTTGGTTCAAAAATATTCTGAGATAATTTATTAATCAACTAAATTCTCTGTACTAAAATTTAGTTAATTATTAAGTCAGACTTATATAGCATTTTCCAATGAGATGTCAATCTAGATTGGTTTTTTTTATCATAAAAAATATTGTCTTGAGTTTCCACTAATCTTTGTGAAAATCTAGTATTAAATTCTGTTTTCCGTTCTTTACTATTCCCTGCTCTCTCTTGCCTTTTTTATAGAGCTAGGTTTCCGCATTTCAAATCAAAATGTTATATAGCGTTTCTCAAATTGGTGAGATACAGTTTTAGATCCCCCCTAACCCCCCTTGATAAGGGGGGAACCGCTTAAAAAGGGGAGGCAACAAAAAGTCCCCCTTTTTAAGGGGGATTTAGGGGGATCGTAAATGTACCTCATCTTTATGAGAAATGTTATAGTATAATACCAATTTCAAAAAAGCCATGCCCTTGCGTATTTGGGAGTTTCCCTCGTATCCGCCGGGAAAATGTTACAAATAAATTGGATAATTGAAAAACATAATTCAGGTATAAATATCTGATTAAGATTTATTCCCTACCCAAAAATTATGCTCTAAAGTCTCCCCCTTTTCAGGGCAATTTCTATTTATTTTAACTAGAGAAAAAAGGAGGATAGTGTGGCAAGTGTGGGAAGTAGAGGACTCAAAAAATATAGGGTTGGAAATATTCTCTGACGACAAAGAATTAGCCCTGCCCTTTTCAGGGGAAATCAGAAAAAAATTTCCTTTTAGTCAATCTTCTTCTTTTCCAAGACAGATAATTGTTAATAATTAATAATTAATAATTAATAATTAATTAACCTAAAACCTAGAAATTAATTTGTAGCAAACATTTATCAAATTGATCTAAGCTATTTGTATTAAATTAAACCTCAGTAGATAAATTAGCTAATATAAATAGAACAAGGTATAAAATATAAGAGATTATGTTTGTATAATTCAGATAAACTAATTATTTGAGAAACTAGATGTATAGATGTATATACTTTTTTCAATCAAATAAATTTATAGACCCCCTAAGAGTACAGATTTCAATAAATACGGGGGGTATAGATGATAATCTTACCCCTAAAGTATGAGAAATCACTAGGCTTAACCCTCTTTGTGTGCTACAGTAAATCTAGATAAATTTACGGGTATAATGGACAATATGTAAGCCTAACTCCTGGTTATTGGCAACAGATTGATAAAACCTATGAAAACTATCTGTATTTTACCCACCTCCCAGAGAAGTATTTCTCTTTAAGATTATTATTTCTAGAGCTAGGGTGAAATTTATATTATATAGCTTGCCTAGTTTTTTTGACTCTCCCTCAAGAAAGTTGAAATTAACTTAAATAAGGACTATATTGTTGTTGTTAGTAATCAATAAATATATAGACAAATTGCTAACAACTATAATTTAAAAAACTTCAGATAAAAGCAATATCAGGAGGTAAAGAAAACTACAAAATATAGTAAGATTTACTGGTGATAAAATAGTTGGAAGTCAGTAAGGGAATAAATCAAACAAATTACTATAGCTTCTAGAAGATAAAATACCAGTAAAATAATTAAAATAATGAATGAAGATAACTTAACTCATTGATTATTAATTACTACTTGGGGTGCAGTCAAAAAATTAATCTAGATTTTGTTAATTTAGATTCAGAAGTCAAACGACAAATATTGAAATCGGGTACTGGCCTCATGTGTATTGAGTATGACTCTATTCTTCCTGAATAGAGATTTAATTATTTTTTTGATGTGACAAGAAGGCTGAAAAAATGTCGAAAGAAATCTTGATTACCAGAGGGCAGGTAGTAATAGTCGATGATCAAGACTATGAAGAATTATCAAAATATAAATGGTATCTTATAGACGGATTTGCCGCAAGAACAGTAAAGAAAGATGGCAAAAGAACTACAGTTTATATGCACAGAGTAATTATGGATGCTCCCATGGGCGTCTCTGTGTATCATATTAATAGTAACAAACTGGATAATCGACGAGAAAATTTACGCTTAGTCAAAGGAAGTGCGCGAATGCACCGAAGGCCAAGTGTCAAACATTCATCAAAGTATCGTGGAGTTTACTGGTGCAAAGACAAACGTAAATGGATAGCCGAAATTAAAGTATACAAAAAGCAAATACGTTTAGGTCGCTTTGATGTCGAAAAAGATGCTGCCATTGCCTATGATGAAGCGGCCAGAAAATATTACGGTTCCCTCGCCAGAACCAATTTTGCCATGAAAAATGTATCAACCAAAAAAGAAGAAATACCAGAAGACCACTCAGTATTAAGTTAAGAGATATTGATATGATGGAATATCGGCGCTTTGGGCGAACAGAATTAAGAATGCCAGTCTTTTCCTGTGGGGGTATGAGATACCACTATAAATGGCAAGATATGGCCCAAAGCAAAATCCCACTAGACAATCAACAAAACTTAGAAGCTACCATTCGTCGCTCCCTAGAATGTGGAATTAACCACATAGAAACCGCCCGTGGATATGGCACATCAGAAATGCAATTGGGAAAAATTTTACCCAAACTACCACGGGAAAAACTGATTATCCAAACAAAAGTTTCTCCAAGCGCCGAACCCCACCAATTCCGAAAAGAGTTTCATCAATCTCTCAAATATTTGCAACTAGACCATGTTGACTTGCTAGGGATACATGGTATTAATACTCCCGAACTTCTCCACTACTCAATTAGACCAGGTGGCTGCCTTGATGTGGCCAAAAAATTACAGGCTCAAGGAAAAGTTAGATTTATCGGTTTCTCCACCCACGGCCCCACCGATGTTATTATCAAAACTATTGAAACCAAGCAATTTGACTACGTTAACCTCCACTGGTACTACATTAATCAAATTAACTGGCCAGCAATAGAGGCGGCGAACCGCTTGGATATGGGAGTATTTATTATTAGTCCCTCAGATAAAGGTGGTAAGTTATATCAACCGCCACAAAAATTAGTCGATTTATGCTCCCCACTCAGTCCCATGGTGTTTAACGACTTGTTTTGTTTGAGTCATCCCCAAGTGCATACATTAAGTTTAGGCGCATCACAACCAACAGATTTTGATGAACATCTCAAAGCCATAGAATTGTTAGATAAAGCTGCCGAAATTCTCCCACCAATATTAGCAAGACTAGAACAACAAGCGATCGCCAAATTAGGAGAAAATTGGTTTAAAACCTGGAATATTGGCTTACCAACTCCCGAAAATACTCCGGGAAATATTAATATTCCTGTAATTTTATGGTTAAGAAATCTAACGCTCGCCTACGATATGGTGGAATACGGTAAAATGCGCTATAACTTATTAGGCAATGGTAGTCACTGGTTTCCTGGTGCTAATGCTGAACAAGTAAAAAAATATGACTTCAGCAAATCTCTTGCCAATAGCCCCCATGGGGATAAAATTCCAGATATTCTCCTAGATACTCATCAACTACTTGGGGGTGAAAAAGTCAAACGATTATCTAAAACATAATCTATTGGTTTTTTCTTGTTTCTTAAATTCTCATTTCATCGTATCAAAAAAAATCTATGTCATACGAACATATTTTTCAGAGTCAAGTAAAATGTTCGGAACAATTAACCCCCAACGAAGCCATCTTTGCTATTGGTTTAATGGTGATGGCAGTTGATGGGGATATTGATATGAATGAAGTAGAAATTTTAGAAGGATTTTTACTCAGAAAAGGTTTCAATGCTGAAGAAGTAAATGCAGCTAGAAAGAAAGTTTTAAAGATTATTCATCAAGAAACAAATGAAGCATTATTTAATGCTGCGAAACAGGTGCTTCAGAACGAAGAACAAATAGAAACAGCTTTTGACTTAGCAGTAAAAGTCGCAATTGCAGATGAGAAAGTAACAGAGGAAGAAAATAGCTTTGTCATCGGGTTAGCCAAAACTCTAAATATTAGTCAAGAAAAAGTTAACCAAATAGTTGCAGATGCTACTAAATATTATCATAATTCTGTAAAACTAATAGAAAAAATAGACGAAATTTTGTTAAAATTACCCGTGGGTTCTAAATATGAAGGCTATATTAATTCCCCTACAGGTTTAAGGTCGTTAAATATAAAAATTCGCACTCCAGAAGGTGAATTAGTCATACTAAATATAGATGAAACAGGAGACGAAAAACAAATAGAAATGGAATTGGAAGCAGCTCCCCCTTGGATGTTATAATATTATTCTTTTATTACTTTTATCCTGGGTGGCCGAGTCAAGATGCTCCGCCTTAGCCTTCTTTTTTATATGATAATTTAATGAAATTGTTAATAACAAAGAGGTAAGCATTTCCTGCGGAATGCTGCGCAAACAGCTAGCTCGTGGTCAGCGTTTCAGGAATAGATTTCTCCAGAAAATGATGTTTTTTATGTGGTAATTGATTTGATTTTTGATTATTGGAGATGTCTAATAAAGATTAACCTAAATAGTTAAAATTATATCATGTCCGGGTAATTAGTGATAAAAAAACTTTCTCCTTCTTTTCTTCTTTCTTCCCTCTTGTTTGCGGAGCATTCCGTAGGAAATTATGACTCCTGACTCCTGACTCCTGAGTAGTTTATTTATAACTGTTCAACCGGAAATGATATTAGCTGATGATGTAGAGTTTTACCGAAAAATTAAGGTATAAAGCCTCCCATTTTAAGCTATCTGTGATCAGAACTTCTGAAACCCTTTTATGATAGAGGGATGGGGGGAGAAAAGCGTCTAATTAAATACCTTGAGTCTCCCGAAATATCCAGTTAAGGGCAATCACATAATACCATTTCTCAAAAACTTTGCTATGTTTGATAGGCTGGGGGGAGAGGGAAGTGTGGGAGGTGTAGGAGGTGTGGGAAGCAAATAAAAATATAAATAACAGATAGTAATTGTCAAAAAAATTGTTGAATTTTAGTAATTACTTAATTGTTGAAGTATCTATCAGGTATAGAATTCTTTTTGGGAGTTGGTATAACTTCTCTCTAATCTCTACGTTTTATTTTAATAAAGATGTTTTGTTTATAAAGCATAGCATTTTAAGGGGATAAAAAAAGGAACTTCCAAATTTAAAGCCTACTTATTGTAGAGGTAGTGATAACTGTTAGCGAAGCTCCTCCGATAGGAGGCTAACTGATAACTGAAATTACGGCTGAATTACTTACACAAAAACTTATCAACTTGGTATAATAGTAGACTCATATTATCTATACTAACAATGACAATTAACAGACGAAACTTTTTAATTCTAATAAGTGCAACTGTAGGCTATATGACTCTAGGTGCTTGTCAAGCATCAGAAGATAATTCTTCATCTTCATCTACTTCATCTATCACTACATCTACCCCAAAAATAGAAACAGAAATAGCCCAAAACACAGGAGTTTTTCAGTTAACACCCTTACCTTATGAATATGACGCATTAGAACCGTATATAGATGCAAAAACAATGCAGTTTCACCACGATAAACATTATGCTGGTTATATAAAAAAATTAAACACAGCGATCGCTAAATATCCAGAACTTCAAGATAAAAGTGCAGAAGATTTATTGCGTAATTTAAACACTTTGCCAGAAGATATTCGTAATGCTGTAAAAAACAATGGCGGAGGCTATGTAAATCATAAAATGTTTTGGGAAATTATGACTCCAAATGGAGGGGGTCAACCAGAAGGAAAAATTGCTAATGCTATTCAAGAAAGCTTTAGTAGTTTTGATGATTTTAAAGCACAATTTAACCAAGCAGGTTTAAATCGTTTCGGCAGTGGTTGGGCTTGGTTGGTATTAAATAAAGATGGTAAACTAGAAATCACAAATACACCAAATCAAGATAGTCCTTTATTAGCAGGAAACTACCCAATTATGGGTAATGATGTTTGGGAACACGCTTATTATTTAAAATACCAAAACCGTCGTAGTGACTATTTGAATGCTTGGTGGAATGTGGTTAACTGGCCGGAAATTAATCGGAGATATGAAACGGCTATCAGTTAAATAGTTAAATAGTTAAATAGTTAAATAGTATATAGGAATTCCCATATTGATGAGGTAGGCTCATTCCTTTGTTTGCGGAAAAAGGGAAAAGGGGAAAAGCAACAGGGAAAAAGGAATAAAAGACAAGAAGATAACTGTATCTCACGAGCTTGAGAAATGCTATACCGATTTATATTAATACTATGTCTGAATCATAATCCGCTGATTTGTTTGCTATTTCCTAAGCCAATATTTAGTCATCCCAAAACCTCCTAAAATCTACATCTCCAAAAATAGAAACTATTTCAGGCGTTGCTTAAATATAATGATAATTAGCTGAAGGTAAAATTGAAAAACTTATGTTTGGCGTTGATATTTAATCTAAAAATCATTACCACTCAGCAACGCCCTATTTCAATATTTGGTATAATACCAAGCGTGATAAATGTTTGCTAAAAATATTATCAATCTTCGGTATAGGGTATGGGATGTAGGGCGTAGTTAAATAATCGGAAAAACTAGAAAAAAAGCTGCTGATGAAAGGAATAAATTTGCACAACCTTGTGAATTAGTTAATATTGGAAGTGTTCTTAAACATTACCGAATAATTAATAATTAATAATTAATAATTCAATAATTCTGGTTGAAAGCCGACCCTTTTAAGGGGAAAAAAAGAAATAATATTTCCTGATATGCAATTCCGTAACGGTTTTAACCAGAGGTAATTATCAATTAATGAAATTCCTCCGCCTTCGCGAGGGCAAGGTTTTTTCACGCATGGTATAAGTTGTTCATCCCAAGAAAGTAAACAGTTACTTTTTTGGGAATTTCTATAAGAAGATAAATCAAACAATTTAATTGATGCTTAATTGAACCAATATAGCGTTTTCCAGACTAATGAGGTACACCTATCTTTAATTTCTATTCTATTCCTAGTAAAGTCTCCCCTAAAACCAACGAATAAGCTTACCGAAACCAGTATAGGAATTGTTATAGAAACAAATAAGGCGTTGGTAAATCAAGAGATGAAACTCTAAAAGTAATCTGTTTTTAATACCTCTAAATATTGAACCAGAGTAACTGGTGAGTATCACCCCTAGTAGAAAATCATCCCACCAATTACCAACGCCAATAATATTTACCTACCACCTATAGAATTTTCAAATGAGATGCAAATCTAGATTGAGTTTTTTTCTCATAAAAAATCTTGTCTTTAGTTCCCACTACTCCTTGTGTAAAGCTAGTATTAAATGCTGTTTTCCCTTCTTTACTATTCCCTGTTCCCTTTTGAATAGAACTAGGTTTCAGCATTTAAAATGAAAATGCTATACCACCTACTACCTACCGCCTAAAACCTAAGAATTTTGTACTTTATCAGTATGGAAATTGCTAAATATTCAGATATTCTCTGAATGGTCAGATTTTATTGATTTGTAAAGATTTATCAAAACCAGAACGTAAATTGTCATAGAATTAAATATAAACCGACAGAGTAAGTTAATCTGGAGATTAATACCCAAAAACCTAATAATTCTCTGGTTTACTTGTCTCCAGGATAAAAGCCAAGACTATAATCAACTTGTCTGCTTAAACAAAAGAGAAAATCAAAGTAAACATCACCAGAAAATAATAGCAAAAATAGAAAACTTGAACATTCACTAAACCTACCCAATAGTAAAACATTCATTAATACTATTATGGAAAACTTCAAAAACAAGCCCTCAAAACCATTCACGAATCCTCCCCAAGATTCAAGAAAATTAGGTTTACCCTCTTTTCTAAATCAACAAAAAACACCAGCTACTCCATTAGAAAATCAACCATCATCAGAGTCACATTCCCTTCTCAACCCACTGACAAAAACTGCTGATAAATTAGAAAATCTTACAGACAAATTACCAACCGATAAATTAGAAAATCTCACAGACAAATTACCAACTGATAAATTAGAAAATCTCACAAACAAGCTACCCCTACCAGGATTAGGTATACTATTCACATTACTGCGTTTTATCAGAAACTTCTTTATATCCATTCTCACCTTTATTGGCAATATAGTCTCAGGGGTGAAAACATTATTTCAAATTTTCATAGTTATTCCCATCAAAATCTATTTATTCATAGTCAAAGTTGTCACCACAATCTTATCCTGGATAAAAGCATTAATTAAAGCCTGCATTAACCTAATCATCAAAATATATAAATGGGTAATTGCCACCATCGGCAAAATCCTATTAGGAGTAAAAATACTCTTCCAAATTTTCATCGCTATTCCTGTCAAAATCTACTTATTTGTAGTTAACACAATTAACAAAATATTTTCAGCCATAAAAGCAGTTATTAAAGCTTGCTTTACCCTAATAGTTAAAATTTTACAGCTTCTAAAAATGCTGCTCTTAAGTCCTTTTTCCCTACTATCAAAAGCAGCAAACTTATTGAAAAAACCTGGTGAAACAGTAGGAAACCTGGGAGAAGGAGTTGGTGAAACAGTAGGAAATCTCGGAGAAGGAGTCGGTGAAACAGTAGGAAACCTCGGAGAAGGTCTTGGGGAAGTAGGAGAGGGAGTTGGGGAAACAGTAGGAAACCTGGGAGAAGGTCTTGGGGAAACAGGAGAAACTGTTACTGGTCTAATCGAAGGAGTGGGCAAAAATGTTACTGGACTGCTTCCTGGAGCAGGAAAAACCAGCAGTGAAGGTGGAGGTAATAAAAATCGCTTGGGAAAGTCCCAAGAAAAACCAGAAGAAGAGTCACCTCCACCACCGTCACAACCAGACTCCTCGGAATCCCTCTCTACCGATACAGAAGCACAATCCCAAGAAGAAGTCTCCCCCTCTACTCTCCCCTTGCTTCCAGAACCCTCGGACCATTCCACAGATACAGAAGCACAATCTCCAGACAAAAACCGATCCGAACTTCCAGACACATCAGACGCAGTTTATAAATCTAGGAAAGGATTAATTTATGTTCAAGACCTAAACTCCAATGGCAAAAATAGTAATCTCTATACCCTCGATCTGGAGTCAGGAAAAACTACTTTGGTTGGTTCAATGGGTATGCCAATAGTTGATATTGCCTGGTGTGGTGATAAACTTTATGGTATTCGGTGGCGCGACTCGAAAACAACAGACTTAGTAAGAATAGACCCTACTACCGCAAAGACTAAAGTGGTTGGTAAATTGGGTGACGGAAAAGTTGGGAGTTTAGCTTATTCAAGTCACAGGAAAAGTTTATATGCTTTCTCTCCTCAAGCTTTGTTGAGGGTCAATGTCAAAACGGGTGCAGGAAGAATTATCCGTTCTTATAAACCTTATTATCCTTTATTTTGTGGCAGTTTAGCTTTTAATAGCAAGGGTCAAGCTTATTCAGACTTCGGACATAATGAAAATAAACAACGTTATCTGATGCGCATTGATATGAATACTGGGAAAGCAACTACTGTTGCAGATACCAGTGGTTGTCAAAATGCTGGTAGTCTAGATTTTTATGGAGATGAATTGTATGCCATATTTAAGGGTCAGATTGTTAGGTATGATTTAGTTTCTGGTAAAGCTAGTTTGGTCGGTTATACTGAACCAAAAGCTAATTGGGCTGGTATGAGCGTTAAGTCTCAACCCCGTAATGCTAATGAAAATGTTCGGGAGGCGATCGCTAAAGTTAAAGCTGAGTTAGGTGTGTCTCAACTAACGGTAGAAGTTGATGCTGCTGAGATAGAAGCTCAAAGTCAGAGGGGTGGCAAAATCAGTTTTATCCAAGCGCTAAAATTGGCAATACAAAGCTTTTTGGAGGATGGCAGAAACTACGATAGTCCTGTGGGTAGCGTTTTGGTAGACCCAGGAGCGTACAATTTGCAGGAAGTTAAGGATAAAAATGTTAGTAGTCAGATAGTAGGTGCTTGGATGAATGATGCTAGTTCGCAAATGCGTTACCATCCAGACTTGGCACCTATGGCAATGGAGCAAGTGCGGGTTTGGATGAATGACCCGACGTCTAAACTGATTTTGTCTACTCCAGAGTCGCGTTATTTTACTGAGAATGGGGAAAGTATTGAGGCAAATTGGATATTTCGGTTAGATTTGCAAGCTACTCCATTGATACATTGGGCTATTGTTGACCGTAGTGGGGAGAAGCAGCCTTATAATTATGGGTATGGTTAATACCAATGTTATTTGAAGTTGCATGGGTAAGAGCGATCGAGTAGTCTGGAATTAGTAGTCAGTAGCAATACCCTGGGCTTGCTGAATCAAAGTATTAGGAAGGTCAAATCGGTCTTTTAGCGTTTTTAAAAAACAAAAAAAATGCCAGTTTTCGGCTTCTACAGTCTGAAAATGCTGGCATTTTTTATTTGTGGTAAATTACATATAGCATTTCTCAAGTTAGTGAGGTACACTCATTAGTTGTTTTAGGTGGTAGGTTGTAGGTGAACATATTTGTTTCACGTAGCAATTCCTATACTGGGTTTGGTATGCTCATTCCTTGGTTTTAAGGAACACCGCATCTGGGAATACAATAGAAATCAAGATAGCTGTACCTCATTAGTCTGGGAAACGCTATATTTATATTTCTGATATTTTATTTATTCTCTCCAATTTCATTTTAATCTGCTAAGTTCATAAGCAAAATTAATTATACATCCCATTGACTCTCTTTTCCCTGTTCCCTATCTCAACTAGAAAATTTATTTTGCAGGACTACTTATAAGCTTTTTATATCTAGAAATTAGTTGGCATAAAAATCACCCTGGTTGTAAAATTCAGGGTGATTAATTATTTAAGTTGCTGTGAAAACTACCAGTTATATCATGTCCGCCTTAGTAAGAGGGTATTAAAAATTTACACCTGTGGCACTAATAGGATTTGGGAATTAGATAAACCCTGTTTAATAATCGGATTTAGTATTACAAATAGCATCTCCATTTGGAGATTCAAAATATGCTAAACATTCTAATTCTTGAATTTTGTCATCTTTATTGCGGTTATCCTCTTTCAAATAATTTACTTCCTCCTGAAGTTCCTGATTTTGATTTTGAGTATCTCTACATAACTGACGCATATTTTTAATTGCATGAATTAGACTTAGTGCTAATTTACAGTTTTCTTCCATGTTGTCTAACATTTTTTCCATTGTTATTTCAGATAAGTTTTCAGGTTGGGATAGTTGAGTTTTTGGAGTATTAGATGTCAACATTTTTTCTTTCTACAGTTTTGTTAGATGTGAACTTTGACTATTCCAACTTAATGCCTTTATCTGTGAGGAAGAGGAAAACTGTTCCTGTTTTGAAGTTTTGTTAAAATCTCTTGACTATTTTGCCTTTTTAAGAGGTACTCCGCCAAATTTATCAAAAGGAACTTTTTTTCCATCTATCCAGGTGAATGATTGAAGTTTATAACTAGCCTTAGCTGATAACTTAAAAGCCTTTATTAAGGATTTATTAACTACAGTCAATTTTTGCCTGATAGAAGAGTCTCGAATTGCTGCAAATCGGCAGATAAAGAGAGTCATTCCCCACCAAGAAAAACTGAATCTATGCCAACCCATATTTTTTTTCAGCTCTTGTTGTTCTTTAGGATGAAGTTTGGGATAAATTCCTCCCTTTTTATTAGCGTTATCAATTATGTCAATTAATTGCTTAACGCCATTTTTTCTTCTTTTGAAATTAATACTATAATGTTTTTATAGGCAAATTTCAAAAGCACCTTCTATCTCTTCTTTTAAAGTAGCTACAAATAAATCATAAGCAGAATTAAATGGATAAGGTTTAAGAAAAATACTATCTGGAAAAAATTTGTACAACTTATTCTTTACCTTATTAGGTAAAAGTTTAGTAGGTTGAGTGTGTACTCGTTTGACATACTTTTCTGCTACTTGAATAAGTTCCCATTGAGCTTTGTATAACTCTACATTCAACACAATTAAATCATATTTGTGTTTACTAACTTCTGGTTTATTAAAAGCTTCAGGCACAGGATATACTTGATTATATATAAACTTGTAACGCCAACATTCAACTAAATAAACTTGAATATTTCTTGCTTTCTGCCATTCCTCTTTTTGCTCCTCAGTCCAACATTTTGCCAATAAACTTTCACTAGGCAAATTTTCCATAACCTGAGCAATTTTTTCCAATACTTCTCTTTCTTTTTGACTCATTTTCTAATACCAATTCACTGTAAATATCTGACAAATAATTCCACACTTAATTGTATGAAATAATCTTAGGACTTACGCAAAAAAACCCGGTTTCTAGGATAAATCGTTGTTTTGAGCAATAGACATCTACGAGAAACCGGGTTTCTGGGTTCTCCTGCGTAAGTCCTGTAATCTTCTAAAATTCCGATCTGTTTTTTTAGTCTGTTTTTTTAGTAATAAATATAGGGCAGGTTTAGTAGACTAAATTATGCTTATATCAAACCTTTCGATTAAACTCGCCCCTACAATTTTTTCAACATTTAATTAGACCTACTAGCTTTTGACTTTTAATTTCTGACTTCTGACTTCTGACTTCTAACTTTAAAGATTTAGGCCCCTTTTTACGGTAGTCTAGAAAGAATGACCAAATTTATTAATTTCAATAGAAAAAATGACAGTATCTGCCTCTACTCGTACCGTTCGGATCGGTTCCCGCAAAAGCCAACTCGCCCTAGTTCAAACCTATTGGGTCCAAGAAGAACTCCAGAAAAATTTCCCAGACATTACATTTGAGGTCGAAACTATGTCTACCCAAGGGGACAAAATTCTAGATGTGCCCCTAGCAAAAATTGGGGATAAAGGACTTTTCACTAAAGAACTGGAAGTAGGAATGCTGGAAAAGAAAACTGACTTGGCAGTTCATTCTCTCAAAGACTTACCGACTAACTTACCAGAAGGTTTGATGTTGGGTTGCGTCACCGAACGGGAAAACCCGGCAGATGCTTTAGTAGTGCATGAAAAGTTCAAGGATAAACAACTTGAGACTTTGCCAGAAGGTGCGGTTATTGGTACCTCTTCTCTGAGACGTTTAGCACAACTCCGCCACCATTACCCCCACTTAGAATTTAAAGATGTTCGTGGTAATCTCAATACTAGATTGGCAAAATTGGATGCTGGCGAGTATGATGCCATTATTTTAGCTTTTGCTGGTTTGCATAGATTAGGAATGGGCGATCGCATTCATCAAGTTATACCTCCAGAAGTATCTCTTCATGCAGTTGGGCAAGGTGCTTTAGGAATAGAATGTCGTGAGGGAGATAGTGATATTCTCAATTTATTGAAGAGTCTGGAACATACTGTCACTGCTCAGAGATGTTATGCGGAACGTGCTTTTTTGAGAGAGTTGGAAGGGGGTTGTCAAGTTCCCATTGGTGTTAATACTCAAATAGAAGGAGAAAAACTAACTTTAACTGGTTTAGTTGCTAGTTTAGATGGTAAGAAATTGGTTAAAGATGTTGTCATTGGTACTGCTGCTGAGGCGGAACAAATAGGTATTGAATTAGCGAAAAAATTGACAGAGCAAGGTGCCCAAGAAATCTTAGATGAAATTTTGGCAGAAATTGACCGTAGTTAATTTTGTAGCACAAGCATCTTGCTTGTCACAAATGAAGACCTCTCCCCCAACCCCTCTCCTGCAAGGAGAGGGGAGAAATACTCCCCCTTCTCTCATAGAGAAGGGGGCTGGGGCGTTAGGTTTTTTTAGTCTAGACGAGCTACTACTATATTTTCTACTTTTGCCGTAGGTCTAAAAGTTAAAATGAAAAAGTAAAGCCAATGTTTGTAGGACTCAGTTAATATGAGAATTAAACAAATTTCTGTTGATGGCTTGTTTGGAATTTTTGACCATGTAATTCCCTTAAAAATGGATGAGAGAATTACTGTTATTCATGGTCTAAACGGCATTGGAAAAACAGCAATCTTAACTAGAATTAGATTGTTTCCTCATTTATAATATCGAATAAGTCTGTGTATCGGTAGGCAATTTCACTATTAGCACGAAGTCTCTGCTCTATTTCAGGTATTGTCCACCAATCTGCCCAAAATTTTCTTTGTGAAGGTACTCGAGTTAAATAGTCTATTAGTTGTGGTGTTAAATCTGTACTCGCTACTAAAAGGAATCCATCAGAATCATGCAAGTCTAAGACAACTGGTATATCACCTACATCTGAGAGTGATACTGAAGAGCTGTGAGCTTTACACTGCACTATTACTCTTCGCTTTGTCAACGGGGACTCCTCAGGAGCAATGCGCTGCCATGGAGCAGGTCTGAGATACCAGTCTACGAGAATATCTCTTCCACCATCTGCAGCCCGAGAACGACCAACTTTTCTAGCCCACGTTACACTAGGGTCTTTTCCTAAAAGCTCCAGAATTAAAAGTTCAAAGCGTTCATCATCAATTTTTTCTTTCCAGATATAACGTGTTCCAGCAAATAGAAACGAAGTTTCTTCTCGGTGACGTTTAGCAACTGCTTTACGCTCTGAGATAAAACGATTGTATCCACAGTCTGATTGAATAGCAATTATACCAAATTTATAGGTGCAAATTAAGTGAGACTCAATAGGTATAAGAGTATAGTTAGAATTAGCCTTTAAGAGATCTAACTGATTTTTTCTATCTTCCCCAACTGCTCGTAGGAGCTGAAAAGCTTTCGTTAGCGTTTTTTTATCAACAGCATTCTTCAACTCTCCTGAGATTAACAAGCTACCTTCTGCGGTACTCAAAGTTTTCTCCGTTCTAGATGATAGACACCTAGAAACGCAAGCTTGTATAAAAGATTCAAAGTTGAAAACTGTTAAACCACGGTCGCCTAAATGCCAATAACTCCAATTAGGATTATAGCGATCATTATAAGAAACACTATCATCTTTTGTACTAATACGAAGACTTCGCCTTAGTTTTGATGCCAACTCTGAAGTTCCTTCCATATCACACTTCTCAATATTAGGCTCACCTTCAAGTGATTCATAAAGTTGTGAGAATAGGCAAGCAGCCTGAATACTCCCAATAAGAATCTTTTCCAGAGTAACAATATCAAGGTCTTCAGGATACAAAAAGCTTGCAGCAGGTTGATCAAATAAAAGCAACCGACTATGAAGCTCATTAGGCAAAATTTCATGTGGTATATCTATAAGTCTGACAGATGCGATATTTAGGCAACGCAGTGTAATTGCCCACAATAATGAAATAATTTCATGATAGTCAGACCTATCACCAGGTAGTCCCGCTGTACGAACAACACCATATAATAATGCGATTTCTTCTTCGACAAAATCTACTTTTAACCACATTGGGAAATCATTATTTGAAAGTGCAATGTGAATGTGTGAATCAAATTTAGAGGAATTAATTAAATCAGCTCGACAACCACACCGTACTGCAATCTCCTGGATTTGTGAATAAAGTTTTTCAACGCTTGTCATTTCCTAAATATTAAAATGGAAGTCTATTAAATTATAGTTTAAAACCTAGAGATTAGTTCACAACTTCAGTTAGAACTTTCAAACAAAGTGAAGCCCTAAGTGCTGTCCATACTTAGGGCTTCGTTTTATCACTCAATTGACACGCGATCGCTTTTAATTCTCGGTTTTAATTTGTTATCATCGCACTTTACCAGTTAAGCTATCCCGGCATATAAGTTATATACAAATTGAAGCCAGGAGCAGGATACGAGCCTGCATATCAATGACATTTTTCCTCGAAAGTTGTTCTCGCGACAGTGATGAATATTAAGCTTGGAGTAATAGCTTAATCTTGAGGTTGTACAAAATATCGCCTCTACCCATTGGGCTACTTCGTTTGTCAAACGAAGGTCAGAATCGAACTGACACTTTAATATTTGTAAGGTTTAAATTAAAGTTTGAGATTGAATTTGTACTCCAATTTAATAATAACTCAAACTATAAATTTTGACAACTAATTATTAGACATCTCCAATAATAAAAACAGGAAATCAATTATCGCAAATAAATTATCAATTCTTTCCTCCTTCCCTACTCCCTACTCCCTACTCCCTACTCCCTGTTTTCTATTGAAATAAATATTGAAAAATACGCTCTCCTACACTTTGCTCTTCTACTTCAGAATTATTAGCTTCTTCACGAGCAAATTTAACAGCTTGAGACAGCTTTTCTAACTTTTCCAACATTTCATTAACCCGACGTGCAGGCAACGCCCCAGAAAATTTTACCGTGCGCCAATAACCAATAGTTACATCTTCATAATATACCTCTACTTGCGCAGGATGATGTTCCGTCGCTTCCGCCTTAACATGGTTGCGGGGAGTTTTGAAAGTCCGCAGTGTTTGAACTGGTTCCGTTGCCCAACAGTCGGAAGACTGGTCAAACGTCCAAGTATCGGCAGCATCCAAAACTGGCAACTTCTTAATAAAAGCGCGTAAGTCTGTCAACTGCTTTTCTAGGAATAGCAGATAACTAACTGGAGCTTGAGTCAACAAGGTTTGACCATCCACAACCACGTCAGCACGGGCGGTACAATTTGTCCAATCTTTAGTTGCTGTCACATCCAACAACTTAGTTAATACCTCGGCAGTCTTGCGGATAATTTCTTCTGTTTTGACCTCCACCTTTTTCGACTCTGGGGGGAGTTGTTCTCCCTCCTCATCTTTAGGGCGGTAGGTTCGAGAAATACCCGAAAGTAAGGCAGGTTTCTGCAAAGCTTTTTGAGCTTCTGCTAGTTCCTGCACTGACCGACTTTTGATTCCTTTTTCAATCGCAATGATTTGATTTAGCCGTGCCATCTAATATGTATATTGTCTTCTTATTGTATTACTTGTATTATGTTGTAACTTTTGTCAACTGTGTACTATTTCTCTGTTTGCAAAAAGAATTCATATTTTGGACATTTAATGGCTTTATTGCGTATGTCGCAATAGGAGTTTTTACTTAGTTTGATTTGAATCAACTGAGTGGTTTAGCTTTGTTGCGTATAGCGCAATAGGAGTTTTTGCTTAGTTTCATCTGCTTGATTATCCAGCAAGAATTTATCTAAGTAGGGCTGGCTGATTAAATATCAAAGCATTGACAGATAAAGGTTTTAACCATTTTAGGTCGTGAAAAAGTACCCGCTTTGCGGTTGAAATTGCTCAACAAGTGAGCCTGAACGGGGTAAGGCGAGGCAGAAACATTAAGGAACAATTATTCCTCGAATGTTCTCTGTCTTCCCACTCTCCCGACAGTTCCTAGACTTGACACACTCTCCTCCTTTTTTCTAAGCGTGACAATAAATAGACCCCCGCCTCCACGGCAGGGCTAATTCTTTGTCGTCAGAGAATATTTGCAATCCTATATTTTTTGAGTCCTTTACTTCCCGCACTTTCCACACTTCCCACACTCTTCTCCTTTTTTCTAAGCGTGACAATAAATAGACCCCCGCCTCCACGGGGGCAAGCTTTAGTGAAACGGTATGAGGTACACCGACGTGGCCAAGATGCCCGCACTGGGAACATTTAATTGTTAATATCTGTACTTCATATATTTGAAATCTTCTGTAACTAAAACTGATAACTGAAGAACTGATTCCCTATAACCCACATTGAGCCAACTTCGACATCCAGACTCCAAAGCCAACCCGGCGAAACCTGGTGGGTTCTTCATTAGTCGGTAGTTGTACTTGCCAACCATTCCAAGGGAGATGTCCGCTAGGAGCATTTGAACTAAAATTTAGGTCATTAAATTTCAACCAAGACTTGTTTATAACCCACCCAACTTTATTAGCAAAACGCCCATAATCTTGATTAATTTCTTGACTTTCCCAGAAACTTTTTTGAATACTCAAACCAAACTTGCCGTTACTAGAATTTAACCAAATTTTGTCAATGCTTTTTATATCTTGGCAAGGAATTTTTTCAATTTGTTTTGGTTCGACCCAACCCTCTTTTTCTCGGTTTAATGCTTTGAGGATAATAGTATTAGTTTCGACTTCCGCTTCTTGCCATTTTTGAGCTGCTAACCAATAACGCAAATTTTCAGAAGGAGAAAAACAACCCTGTTGAGAAATTGTACCGTCCGGCATAATTGTTTGACACATTCTTGCACCTTCAAGTTTGGCGTTATTGATATTAGCATTAGTTAAGTCAGCTTCATCTAAATAAGTGGGAATTTGAGTAGGGTAACTATTAGTTAAACTGCTGAAATCTGCATTGCTCAAATTAGCATTTTTCAGATTAGCACCAGTTAAATTTGCTTGACGTAAAATTGTACTGTTTAAATTAGCATTGCTCAAATTTGTACGGAACAAATTAGCACCTTGTAAGTTAGCTTTTGTTAAATTTGCTGCCTCTAAATAAGTAGCCGGACTACTTAAGTCAGCATACTTGAGATTTGCATTAGAAAGATTAGCATTTGAGAGAAAAGCTTCTCTTAAAATAGCACCTTGTAAATTAGTACCATTTAAGTTAGCTTTACTAAAGTTGATTGCCCGTAGATCAGCATCTTGTAAATTAGCATTACTGAGATTTGACCATGCTAAATTTGCACCAGCTAAACTACTACTTCCTGCTAAATTAATACCAACTAAATTACAGTTTATGCACTCTCCCGTTTTCTGAATTTTTTTGAGATTTGACTCAAGATCAGATTTTTTTTCATCAAAATATATCAAGGTGGCAATAACTGCAATAATTGTACCTGCCCCTGCAAAAAATCCCAAAATAGCAAACAAACAACTTTTATTTGGCATATTTTTAGTCACTACAGTAATCAAGAAATAGAACAGAGATTTTTAGGTGAAATTTATAAGAATTTATAGCATTTCTAAAAGTTACAGTAGATTAAAAGTTAATGTGGTACAGCTAACGGCATGAATCTGTTTCCCCTACTACCACGAAATTCAAATAAGCCATTCCCTTGGGTATGGGGGGGAATGTTCCAAATAAATTGGATAATTGAAAAACAGAATTAAGCTATAAATATCTGATTAAGATTTATTGCCTACCCCAAAATTTTAGTCTAAAGCTTCCCCCTTTTCAGGCAGGGTCTATTTATTGTCATGCTTAGAAAAAAGGAGGAGAGTGTGGGAAAGGTGGAAAGTCTGGGAAGTACAGGACTCAAAAAATATAGGGTGGCAAATATTCTCTGACGACAAAGAATTAGCCCTGCCCTTTTCCGGGGAAATAAGAAAAAATTTTCCAAGAGAGGTAATTGTTAATTGTTAATTGTTAATTGTTAATTGTTAATTGTTAATTGTTAATTGTTAATTGTTAATTGTTAATTGTTAATTGTTAATTGTTAATTGTTAATTGTTAATTGTTAATTGTTAATTATTGAACTACCACCGCTCAACCTATAAATTTATTTGTAGCAAAAATTTATCACATTGGTATAATACCAACTCCCAAAAAGAATGCTATACCTGAGAGATACTTCAACAATTAAGTAATTAGTGAAATTCAATAATTTTTTTGACAATTACTATATGTTATTTATATTTTTATTTGCTTCCCAAACCTCCCAAACCTCCCACACTTCTCTCCTCCCACCCTATCAAACATAGCAAAGTTTTTGAGAAATGGTATAACTCCTGTCACCCGACTACCTCTTTAATTAATGGCATTAATCTGTTTAAAAAATTTACCTGAACCTGACTTAGTTTTACTATAGGTCTAACTTTTTTGAGAATTTATTCTGCTTGTTAAACATTATTTGCTAATCCTTTAGCTATCAAAACAGCAGCAGCAAAAGTTACATAACGACCATGATCATAAGCACAATGAATGTAAACATTTTCCTCCCAATTAACGACTTTTTTGACAATATATTTAAATCTGCGTTCATCTGCTATAAAAGCATCTAAAGTAGGAAGATAAATATAAGTTTGATTAGCAATAATTTATCCTATTTCAGGAATTTCCGGAGTCAAGTCAATAATCAAACTAATATTGCCTGGTAATTCATCAGGTAATGCTCACCTACCTACCCAAATTCTAGGTACAATTTCATTCGCACAATCTTCCTTGATAATTAGACATAAAAAATACCATCTTATCCAATATCCGATGAGATAAGGAAGCAATAAAATAATCGCCCAACTTGCGATTTTTCCTTGTTGGTTTTTACCAAAAATTTTTGCTCCTAATCCAGCGTAACCAAGTCCAACTATCACTAAACTTATACCTAACCAAACTAACAACCATCCCCAACCTCCAAATTTAATTCCCACTAAAATTAACCCTATACCAAGACTTAAAAATAAAACGGCATACTTCATATTTTTCGTAAATTCCAAACTCAGCTATTTAATTTTAATTATTTTGATCAAAAATTGTAGCAAAGCCTAGTACATTTATTAATAAATTGCTAATTTATGACACCAAAATGTTATGATTGCCAAGTTGTGAAGATATAGAGTGAAATACAAAATTAAAATTTGATATGTGTAGATTACTAGGATATATTGGACCGCCAATTTTATTAGAGTCAATTATTAGTAAACCAGAACATTCCCTGGTTGTCCAAAGCTATAAACCCTTGGAAATGCAAGAAGCATTATTAAATGCTGATGGGTTTGGCATTGGCTGGTATCATCCACACCAAGAAACTGAGCCTTTTACCTACAAGAATATTCAGCCCATTTGGAACGACCTCAACCTTAATAGTCTCAACCGTTATGTCGAGTCAGGCACAATATTAGGTTATGTCAGAAGTGCCACTCCCGGTCAAGCAGTAGACTTGAGTAACTGTCAGCCTTTTTGTTATGAAAACTTATTATTTATTCATAATGGATATATTGACAAATTTCGCCAAAGTCTATATAGACAAATACGCGATCGCCTCAAAGATATTGCCTATCAATCAATAAATGGCAGCACTGACTCAGAACATATTTTTGCTTTATTAATTAATGAAATTACAGTAGAAATGAATTATGATCTGAAAAATGTTTTAAAAACTACTTTAGGAATTTTGACAGAATTAGCAACTATTTGTGAAGTCAAATTTTTAGCAAATACTATTGTTTCAGATGGAAATCAATTAGTAGCTTCTCGCTTTGCCCAAGGCACAATTCCACCAAGTCTTTACTATCTAAAAAACGACCCGAAATTTCCAGAATCAGTAATTATTGCTTCTGAACCATTATTTACAGCAGAATGGAAAAAAATTCCAGAACAAAGCATTATTAAAGTCACAAAAAATCTTGACATTGAGATATATAAACCTTAATTAAATAGTAAGCATTTCCTCCAGAATGCTGCGCAAACAGCCGTCAGCTATCAGCTATCAGCTATCAGCTTATGAGCTATTGCTTTTGGTTTATAAGTAATTAGACAGAAATATTGGCGTTGGTAATTGGTCGGATGATTTTTTGTAGGGGTAAAACTATTTGCCTAATATTGTTGGATATTTGAAGCTATTACAAAGGAATAAAATTGGAAGTTTCATCCCTTAATTTACCAACGCCGAAATATTTACACATTATACATATTCACTATCTAGGCTCGATCTAAAGTTTTAGTTTGAATTTTGTGTAATTAATTTTGTGTATCAGCTTAAATAAGCAAAACTTAGAAAATAATATGATTCCAAATCATCAATCATTCCAAACAAACCGAATCATAATCAAAGACGATAAACGGGATTCAAAAATCTGGGATGTAGTCAAACCTAGAAAAACCGATATAGTCATCTCTTCCTGTTACAAATCAGGCACAACTTTGACCCAACAAATAGTCAATCTACTTGTGAACAATCACGATAATTTTGAATCTATCCATGATATTAGTCCTTGGGTAGAAGAAACTTTTCTTACTCCCCAGGAAAATAAAGCATCTTGGATAGAAAATTTATCAAGTCCAATAATTTTAAAAAGTCATCTATTATTTGAAGCTTTACCATATTACCCTGAGTGGAAATACATTTATTTAGTAAGAGATGGCAGAGATGTTTAATTATCACTCTATAATCATCTTCAATCTTTCTTGCTCAAATATTTAGAAATACATCAGCTCGAACAGTTACCAGATTTTCCAGATTTTTGGGATGATTGGGTAGAATAAAAAGAGGATAAAACTGGTTATTGGCAACATATAAAAAGTTGGTGGGGGTAAGGAATCTGCCCAATGTACTTTTAGTTCACTATGATAATTTAATTCAGGATAAATCCCAAGAAATTGAGAGAATTGCTACATTTATAAATCTAGAGATTAACTCCGAAATCAAAGAGATGATTCTAGGAAAAACTTCTATAGAATATATGAAGTCAAATTGGCAAAAGTTTCAGCCACCAAACGTATTCAAACCTAATACTTTTATTAATAAAGGTCTCAAGGGTAGTTGGCAAAACTTATTAACTGCTGAACAAGTAAAAAAATATGAGATAATTATGTCTGAACAATTAGAAGCAGAATGTGCAAAGTGGGTGAAAAATGCTAGATGTTTACCTCATAATTAACAATTAATAATAGGTGAAACACTCCAGTAGACTAAAAGTTTTCAATCAATAAAAAAAAATGTGGTTTTTGACCCCCGTCTTCACGGGGACAAGCTTTTGACTTTCTTAAATAATGTTCAATAGAATAACAGGAGAAAATATTGACATCTCTATTTATTAATGCTAAAAGAATCAAAATCCGGTCAGCCATGGAACAATGTCGCCAAAATACCCTAAAATTGTTTGCAGACATGGATTACGCAACCTTCAGCGCTCAACCTGATAGTGAATTTAGCCCCGTGGGTTGGCATTTGGGACACATTGCTTACACAGAAGCTCTATGGTTACTAGAAAAATCTGCCGGAATGTCCCCACTATTTCCCGAAAATCGCAAATTTTGGGCTGCGGACGGTTTACCGAAAGCGCAACGTAGAAAATTACCACAACTAGCAGATATTCTCGACTATCTCGAAATCGTCAGAAATAAAGTATTTGATTACCTAGAAGTATCGCCACTAGAAGAACAAGAGCGTTTCTGGTGGTTTATTCTTCAGCATGAAAGTCAGCATTGTGAAACTATAACGTTTGTGTTAGAGTTGCAAAAACTAATAAATAACCATAAAAATGCTCACCTTTCCTCAAATCAAACTATTTCCCATATCCCACAACCAATGATCGAAATTCCAGGGGGAGAATTTCAGATCGGAAGTAATGCTATTTACGCAATGGATAACGAGCGATCGCCTCATCATCTCCAACTCGACACATTTTGGCTAGACGCTTATCCAGTGACTCGCGCTCAATATGGAGAATTTATGGCAGCAGGAGGATATGAAAATTCCCAATGGTGGTCAGATGGAGGTTGGGAATGGTTGCAAACTAACCTTGTTAAGCAACCGCTTTATTGGTCAGATGATGCTATTTTTGAGTATCATCCTGTTTGTGGTGTGAGCTGGTATGAAGCAGAAGCTTATTGTAATTTTGTTGGTAAGCGACTACCTACAGAAGCAGAATGGGAAAAAGCAGCAAGTTGGGATATGACCACACTTAGCAAAAGAAGTTATCCCTGGGGAGAAACAGAAGCAGATAGTAATAGATGTAATTGCGATCGCCACTTTGGAGAGACTACAGCAGTAGGTAGTTTTCCCACAGGAGTTAGTGCTTATGGTTGTCACGATATGTTAGGAAATGTTTGGGAATGGACTAATAGTTGGTTTGATGGTTATGAGGGTTTTCAATACTTTCCTTATCGGGGTTATTCCCAAACTTATTTTGATGGTAAACACCGAGTATTAAAAGGTGGAAGTTGGGCGACTTATCGATGGGGAATGCGTTGTAGTTTTAGGAATTGGTATTATCCAAATATACGTCAAATTTTTGCGGGGTTTCGGTGTGCAAGTTCGGCAAAAATGTAGATGTATAGTGCTTCCCGATGTTATCAGGTACACAGCGGGCAAAATGTCCGCACTACCATAGATTCAATTCACACCTTTTAGCATCAGGACTTACCCATAACCGCTATATCTAGTAGGGGCGATTTCCGTTCCGGAATGCTCCGCAAACGCGAATCCCCCCTACAGATGGTGTATATTTTCATATTTTGCGTAAGTTCTGACCATGTAGGGGCTTGGTCACCAAGCCTCTAAAACAACACCAGACCCTACCCACAATAACTCTTTACCCAGACCTCATATTACTTAGAAAAATGAGTAACTTTCCGTTGGATAAAAAACATCATTTACATCTTCAGCAGCTAAATTATCAAGAATATTATTGCCAACATTCCCTAGCAAATTATCCTCAATAATAGTTGTAGATACCTCCTTACTTAAGACAACATCATCAACATTATTATCTTGATTTGATACATCATCACCCCCATCTAACAGAGGGTCTTTTTCACCATCTTTCTGAATACTTCTAGCACTCCTGGATTGAAGCTAATTTCCATTGTTTACCCCTGGTGATTAATATTGTACAGCAAATTGATTCTAGCAAAAACTAATTGTATTTAGTAGTCATTTGAAAAAATTTACTAAAAGTTCATCAAAAATTTGTAAATTCAGTGGTTTTGCTGATAGTGTAATTGCATATATCAGTTAGATGAAGAGTAGCGATCGCCTATTTAAACGACCTATTATTAAGAGTGTATGGTGTATTCTCAGTTAGATTTGTCTTCAACCTAATTTACACCTAGTTACCATGTAGGGGCTTGGTCACCAAGCCTCTAAAACAACACCAGCCCCTCCCCTACCCACAATAACTCTTTACCCAGACCTCATATTACTTAGAAAAATGAGT
>JASJEE010000435.1 GCA_030064835.1 Microcoleaceae cyanobacterium MO_207.B10
TTTGGCAATGAATTTACTGGCTTTACAGATAGCTAAAGATGCGTTGTCTAAAGCTGGCAATAAGGTATTCTCGTAAATATATAAAATGGCAAAGTTGAGAATGAAATAGCCCTGATTTGAGTCCTGTAGAAAATTTTAATCGCTTTTAGGGAACAGGTAACAACGAACAGGCAAGAGTTTCAGTTTTTTATTTACTTTTTGATTACCCCCAACCTATGCGCGGATTGCTATATATTCTTTGTTATCTCTAGTAATAATGTCTTTTTCCGAAAAATTATGGGTATTCCCCTCCCATTTTAAGGGGATAAAGAAAGAGAATATTCTAAATTTAAAGCCTCCTTATTGCAGAGGTATAGCAATTCCTATACTGATGAAGTAAGCTAATTCCTTGGTTTGAGGTAGGTGAACATTATTTATTTCTATTTCTATTTCTATTTCTATAGCAATTCCTATACCGATAAGGTAAGCTCATTCGTTGGTTTTATGGAACACTTAACTGGGAATAGAATAGAAATTAAAGATAGGTGTACCTCATTAGTCTGGGAAACACTCTACTGATAAATATTCACTAATTACTATTAACTATTAACTGATAACTGAAATGACCTACTTTCTCCAAATATTAAATTATTGCTCCAAATCTTAAATTAATTCTCTCCAGGTACTTAGAATTATTTGTGACATGATTAATTGTGGATTGGTCAAGTATTTGAGGAGAGCAGAAAATGGACGCAAAAGAATTAATCGATCGCTACAACAACGGAGAAACAGATTTTACCGGAGTAGACCTACGGAAAGCTAACTTAGAGGCAGCTAAATTATACAGGATATGTTTACGAAACGCCTGCTTGAAAAAAGCCTCCCTCGGAAAAGCAGACTTACGAGGGGCCAACCTTCAAGGAGCAGACCTAACGGATGCTAGAATGAATCGTGCCTCATTGACAGGTGCAGACCTAAGTGGGGCTAAACTTACAGGGTCAGCAGAACTACATGAAGTAGACTTTTACAAAGCAGACTTAAGCAAAGCAGACTTAAGTGGGGCGGACTTGCGAGAGGTAGATTTGCGAGAAGCTTCCTTACGAGAAGCTTGTTTAGAGGGTGCTTCATTGCGAGAGGCAGACCTACGTTATGCTTCTTTAGGTGGGGCGAATTTAAAAAAAGCTTCTTTACGCAAAGCTAATTTACATGGAGCATCTCTAAGTCAGGCAGATTTAACTGAAGCTAATTTAAAAAACGTAGATTTAACTCATGCAAATTTGCAAGGTACGATTATGCCTGATGGTACAGTTAACTCATAAAAGTATAAAGTATTTAGTTAACTATTTTCCACAAGTCAAACAGAATATTTCAAGGTTGAATATTAGAAGAGTATTAGGAATATTGGTATGAATATTCAAAAATAGAAAGTTTTAACTATTGGTGATGAATTTTTGACTTCCCACGGCTATAGTACGTGGGATTATTATTTATAGTCTGGATTTAAATTATTAGTTCTATTAAATAACTAATTACTAATCTTTTCTCCTGCAAATAACATATTTTAACCAAGATTAAAAATTTATGCACAGAGCCATAGAAAATTTATTCGCCACCCTATACCAAATATTTACAACTCCGTTAATTTTTGTAGGAGATACTTCTATATCTTTAACTTTACTTTTAGAACTAAGTTTCTCTTTGATTATCGTTCTGCTTTTAGGCAGATTATTTAAAAAATTACTCAAAAAAGTATTTTTAGTTAAACTTGGCATTGATGAATCTAATCGAGAAGCAATATCAAAAATATTCAGCTATGGAGCAACAACTATAGGTGTAATAATTATTCTACAAACCCAGGGTTTTAATGTAGCTTCATTAGCTGTTTTAGCAGGTGGTTTAGGTGTAGGTATTGGTTTGGGATTTCAGAACATTACAAAAAACTTTGTTAGTGGTTTAACTCTACTACTTGAAAGACCTGTAAAAATAGGAGATTTTATTAATTTAGATGATAATTTAGGTTTTGTTGAAGAAATTGGTTTGCGTTCAACTCGGGTGAGAACTTTGAGGGGTAGTCATGTAATTGTTCCTAATGGAATCTTAGTGGAAGGAAAAATACATAACTTAAGTTATGACAGTTTTAAAGGTCGAATTGAACTAGATATTTTTGTCTCTGATGATAGTGACCCAGTAGTCGTAACAGAAGCGATGTTAATGTCAGCTTATATGGAGCCCGCAGTTTTACGCAAACCTCCTCCAAAAGTAATTTTTCTTGGTTTTCAAGACAATGCTTTTAAATTTCAATTATGGGTATGGGTAAATGAAATTTACAATCAACCTGCTTATATGAGTTCTTTACGGTTTCTTATCTACCATAATTTAGATCAACAAGGTATTTTAATTCCTTGGGATCATGTTAATATATATGTCTATCATCCACAGGAGTCAAAAAATCTAGAATCATCTCAAAATGCGATTCTTCACGGCGTAAAAAACTATCAGTTTCTATCTGATAGACCTTTATCAGCTAAGGATTTATTATTAAAAGTTACTTATTTTGAAAACTTTACTGATGTAGAGTTAAGAAAACTTATAGAAGTTGGGTATAGAAAACGGCTCAGACCATCAGAAATTTTATTCCATGAAGGAGACCCTGGTGATGCTTTTTATATTATCCTTTCAGGGTCAATAGAAGTATTTGTTGAAAAAATTAATAAACATCTTACTACTCTAAAAGCAGGTAACTTTTTTGGAGAATTAGCTTTAATGTTAGGGATTCCTCGTACGGCTTCGGTTAGGGCAATTCAGGATACAATTTTGTTTGCAATTCATCAAACTGGATTTGAAAAAATATTACAAGAAAATCCAGAATTAGCTGATGTGATTGTACAAGAGTTTGCGAAACATCAAGAGGAATTATCTGAGCGACAAAAACAATTAAGACAACTAGGATTAGTTGATGAAACAGAAGACGATAAAAATCCTGTCGTTTGGGTTAGGAATAGACTGAAAAATCTGTTTAATTTGTAATTTAAAATAAGCTGGCAGTGATTAAACACAAATATTAACCAATAGATAATATTACAAAGGACTTTCAAAATGTCAAAAGCCAAGAAACCTTACTCTAGTTATTATCAAAGAACACCACTACTTTTTACAATTACGATCATACCAATTTATACCAGTTTAAATTAAAAATTAAAAGGAAAGACAGACATATTATGGAGGATTATACTATCAAACTAAAGAATTTATTATGCAATAATTTAAGAGTGGAAAGACTGAAAATACCATTGAATTTATTAAATATTTGCAGTAGCAAAGACCGGGTAAAAGATTAGCAATATTTTGGGATGGAGCAACATATCATAATTCTCAAGCTGATCGAGAATATTTAATGACAATTAATCGAGATTTATCAGAACAATAATGGTTGATAAATTATACTATTTTGAAAAAAGAATGTTACGAATAGTAAGGGCGATATTTTTTTTTATCAGAGATGTCATTTTGACAAAAAAGATGATTTACGGCATAAAAAATGGTATTAAAGCCATTCCCATGCGACTCCTGACTCCTGACTCCTGATTCCTAAAAATTCCCCTAGATATTTGTAGCAAACATTTATCAAATTGGTATTACTTCAAGCCTTCAATCTCTTCACCTCCCCATCTCCCCACCCCCCATCTCTGCCAACTATACAATTAAGTATTCAACCGGATTTGATATAAGATGCTAGCTAAATCCTGTTTGCAGAGCATTCCGCAAGGAAAACCTAATAGCTAGTTAAGAATTATCTAAACCAAAAAAAGCCATCCCCAAAAAGCCTTAAATCAGATAAAATATCAAAGACTTTTGCAAAAAATCCATACTTTTGGCTGAGGCTCAACTCAGTTAAAGATTTAATGAACGTGCTTAAATATTTAAGCAGTATCTTAAATTAATTCTCATATCTAAGGGTCTACTCCTAGCAATGATATATTATATAGATTTTGAGTTGACCTAGCATACTACCAACCTGTCAGCCTCCCAGGTGATGCTCCAGCTTAAACCCAAGTTGAAATTTTCCTTCGGAGGTATTAAAAGCAAATAAGGATAAGGGCATAAAATAGGTTTCACCCTGTATAGTCTAAATATTTATCCAAACCAGCTTAACAATTAGTACCATTAGCGGAGTAAATTTCGCCATGTCATCAGAAAACTTCTCACAGCAAAAAAACCTGGAGGTACTTGGTCAAAAAAACTCTAGGAATGGAGTTAACAGCTACAACAGTAGTTCTCTAGCCAAGAGAGAAACGGTAAATACCATCACCTCAGAACCCATAACCAAAAATCCAAGTAACGACCCAAACGTCAAATCAGAAAAAAATTCCCAACCAAAACCACAAAAACCTAATAAACGCCCAAAAAGTTTTTGGACATGGCAACTAATCTGGTGGACTGTAGCTACAGGGTTTGGCATTACAGGTGGTGCAGCACTTCTGTGGTTGCTAGTCAACCCACCCCAGCCTAACTGTCAACAAATTTCAGCCTTATCAGCAGATGGAGAGCGACTTTACTGCGCTCATCAAGCAGCCGAGTCACAAGACCTAGAAGAATTAGAGCAAGCTCTGGCTTTGGTAGAAAGTTGGTCAGAAGACCATCCTTTATATCAGCTAGGTCAACAAATGACAGGAGAGTGGACAAAACTAATTATCTCCATTGCAAATCAAAAAATTAGAGAAGGTAATCTACAAGCAGCCCTCGATACAGTAGCCAAAATTCCGAAAACAAGTCCAGCTTATTCCAGAGTAGAAGAAGCTATAGCAGGTTGGAAAAAACAATGGGCAGAAGGCCAATCTCTCTACGATAAATCTCAAACAGCCCTGAAAGCTCAAGACTGGAATAAAGCTTCTGCTTATGCTTTGGCAATGTCAAAACTAGATAATGTTCACTGGCAAGATATAAGATTTAAAGAGCTATTACAGCGCATGGCTGTGGAAAAAAAAGCCTGGGAAATGCTCAAAGATGCTCGTAACTTAATTTATGAAGAAACAGTACAAGAATATGCAGAAGCAATTACTCTAGCCAGAAAAATAGACTCCAATCTCTACATTCGTGAAAAAGCAGACAAAGATATTCAAAATTGGATTCGTAGTTTAATCAAAATCGCCGATAAACGAATAGAAGAAAAAGATTTAAAAGGGGCGATCGCTGCCATAGAATACATCCCTTCAGATCATAAACTCAAAAAAGAAGCCGAAGACTTAATATTACTTGGTCATGCTAAAGCAGCAACTTGGAATAAATCTGTGGGAGGGTCTCAAATTAGTAATATGGCAGCCCTTGTAGAAGGAAAAGCAGCAGCATCTCAGATTACTTCAAATAGTCCTTACTATCAAGAGGCTCAAACACAAATCAAGCAACTGAAACAGCAGTTAGACGACCTAACCTATATTCAGTTGGCTAACGCCATTGCCAGTGTGGGTCAACCAGCGACATTCAAGCTGGCCATAGACCAAGCTCAAATGGTGAGTCAAGGACAAGTACTGAGAATTCCCGCTCAAACCTTAATTGCTGGATGGCGCAAAGATATTCTCCGCATTGAAGACCGACCATACATCACCCTAGCCAAAGAACTAAGCGAGCAGAAAACAGTTGATAGTTACAATTCAGCCATCAAACAAGCCAGTTATGTTGCTTTGGAGCGGCCTCTAAGAATAGAAGCTCAAACCCTAATAGCCGAATGGAATAAACGAGTACAAATTATCGAAGATTCACCTTTACTAGCAGAAGCTCGGGCTTTGGCTAAAGAAGGAAATTTAGGACAAGCCATCGACCTTGCATATCAAATAGAAAGTGGTCGAGCTTTGTACGAAGAAGCTCAAGATGAAATTTATAAGTGGACTACAGAACTACAAATTGCCCAAGACCGACCCATTCTTAATCAAGCTTATAGTCTCGCAGACCAAGGTAGCCTGACTGCTGCCATTAATACAGCTTATCAGATTGGCTATGGCCGCGCTCTATACTACGAAGCTCAGGGGGCTATTTCTCGATGGGCTGCCGAAAGAGATGCTATTTGGGCAGCCCAACAAGCAGAGGAGGCCAGAAGACGACGACAGTATGCCCCTGCACCAGCGCCTAGCCCGCAATATTATGCACCAGCGCCTAGCCCGCAATATTATGCACCAGCGCCTAGTCCACAATATTATGCACCAGCGCCTAGCCCGCAATATTATGCACCAGCGCCTAGTCCACAATATTATG
>JASJEE010000436.1 GCA_030064835.1 Microcoleaceae cyanobacterium MO_207.B10
AAAAATGATAATAACAGCTCTTTCTACTGACTACTGACTGTTGATACCAATTCACTTTAAAAATGTCACAAATAGTTTCAAACTTTAGATATGAAATAATTTCCTGAAATTACGCTCTGCGTCAAAGTGCTGAGTTTGTAAAATCTTAATGCATGACTTTTGACTTCCGTGAAACGGTATAGATTTGTTGGTTGCCATTCATCCCGACACCAATTTAATCTGGTGCAGACCTTTTGCCAAGATTTTATGTAAAACTATAAATAGTTGAAAATTTAGGATTTTAATAATGACAAACTTACAAACTCAAAAACCTGCATTTTTTACTCGCGAAGATTGGCAAAAAGGTTATGAATCTCAACCAAATGAATATGATTATTGGATTGATGATATAGAAGGTGAAATACCAGCCGAATTAAATGGTACTTTTTTCCGCAACGGACCTGGTTTATTCGAGATTAATGGTCAATCTATTGCTCATCCTTTTGATGGGGATGGAATGGTTTGTGCAATTAGTTTTAAAAATGGTCGTGCTTACTTCCGAAATCGTTATGTTAAAACAGCAGGTTATGTAGCTGAAAAACAAGCAGGAAAAGTTCTTTATCGGGGAGCTTTTGGGACTCAAAAACCTGGTGGTTGGTTAGCCAATATTTTTGACCTTAAAAATAAAAATATTGCCAATACTAATATTATTTATTGGGGTGATAAACTTTTGGCTTTATGGGAAGGAGGGAAACCTCATCGTTTAAATCCCCAGAATTTAGAAACTATTGGAATTGATGATTTAGATGGAATTTTACAACCTGGTCAACCTTTATCTGCTCATCCTAGAATTGAAAAAGGTAAGGATGGAAAAGGCGATGTTTTAATTAATTTTTCTGTGAAGCCTGGTTTATCTAGTATAATTACTATTTTTGAGTTCAACAGTCAGGGAAAACTATTAAAACGTTACTCTCATTCTATTCCAGGTTTTGCCTTTTTACACGACATGGCAATTACACCAAATTACTGTATCTTTTTCCAAAATCCTGTTAGTTTGAATCCCTTACCTTTTGTTTTAGGATTACGAGGTGCTGGTCAATGTCTTAAATTTTTACCTAATCAACAGACGCAGGTTATTTTAATTCCTCGTGATGGTAGTAAAGACATGAAAATATTAGAAACTAAACCTTGTTTTGTCTTTCATCATGCTAATTCTTGGGAAGAGAATGGAGAAATTTATGTAGATTCTATTTGTTATGAATCTTTTTCTCAAGCAGACCTCGGCGGAGATTTTCGAGATGTAGATTTTGACTCATTTCCTCCTGGTCAGTTATGGCGATTTAAGATGAATTTATCAGAGGAAAAAGTTGAACATAAATTAATTGAAAGTCGTTGTTGTGAATTTCCGACTTTAAATCCGAATAATTTGGGAAAAGCTTACAGATATTTGTTTATTGGAGTGGCAGATAAACCTAGTGGAAATGCTCCTTTACAAGCAATATTAAAAATTGATTGGCAAACAGGAAAACGTCAAATTTTTAGTGTCGCACCGCGAGGTTTTGCAGGTGAGCCTTTATTTGTTCCTTTTCCCAATGGAGTAAATGAAGATGATGGTTGGTTATTGATGTTGATGTATGATGCAGCGGAACATCGGTCTGATGTTGTGATTTTGGATGCAAGAGATTTGAGTAAAAAACCCCTGGCAAAATTGCATTTAAAAAATCATATTCCTTATGGTTTACATGGAAGTTTTACGCCTCATTATTTTGAGGAGTAAATAATAATGGATAATTGATAATGGATAATTGATAATGAAAACTATAGCGTTTCTCAATATAGTGAGGTACAGTTACCTTTTTGTCTTTTATTCCCTTTTCCCTTGAGTGTATCTCACCTATATGGGAATTGCTATATAGCAATCCTTGTTGATGTTGTCAGAATTCAAAAACTATAAATAAACTGCGAAAACCTTACCCATGAGCAATTGTCTCCTAACCTATTCCCAATCTGATATTTTGCTTCAAATTAACCATCACTTTCATTTATTAGGTGGAAGATGTAAGTATTGGCAAGGTTAATGTTATTGGGTGAGTTTGTTTTAAGATAGGGTCTAGCTATAATGGCTAGACTTTTTATATGAATCTGTTCAAGTAAAAGTGAATCAAACCAATTTATCTAAATTAATAATATGAATAATACCAATTTTAGAAATTTTTCCTACAAATATCTAGGGGAATTTTTAGGAGTCAGTAGTCAGGAGTCAAGAGTCAGAATGAATTGCTTAAATACCATCTTTTAGGTCGTAAATCATCTTTTTTGTCTAAAGGACATCTCCTGTAAAATCTTTTGATTGCCCTTACTATTCGTAACATTCTTTTTTCAAAATGGTATAACGAGGAATCTAAAAACGAATCTAAATTAGAAATATATCGAAGTAATTTCAATAGCCCTGCAATTTTTCAACCCATAGTGAATCCAAAAGCAAATAAAAATATAGCATTGATTATCATAACTGGGAGCCTCAATATTACACAAAAGCACACATTAAAAGCTATTGAAAAACATCTACAAAAAATTGCTGCTGATACGGAATTAACCATTGTATATATTGATGAAGGAAGTTGAAAATTCGTCTTAAAAGGTTCTCCCGAAGGTCTGAAAAGATGTGAAAAATTATTTAACTCTGGAGAATTAACAGAAATATTTTATGTGCCAATAGAAAGTGTTAATTTGATAGAGCCTGAGAAGGAAAAATTAGCATTTACAATTACTGGGGATATTTCTTATACTGATGTGGCAAAACTTAAAGCTGCCGTTACGGGAGTTAATGACAAAGAACTATTAAGTCCGAAAATTAGAACTAATCAAAGTGGGAAAAATTTAAACTTCAGCAGAGTTAATCTCAGTGGATATGACCTAAACAAAACCAAAACGAGTATATTAAATTTAACTAACAAGACTATTACTTTAGACAAAACTGTTTACCAAGTTATAAATATTACTTCTGTTAGAAAGTACCGAATTAAACCAAACTATTTTTTCAAGTTAAGTTTTATCTTTGTTGGCCTAATCCTCAGTTTGTTTGGAATTGAATGGATGAAGAGTAATCCAGATGTAAAGTGGTTTACATTTAGCGTAATTTTTTTGACTGCATGGGGGATTATAGAGCTATGGTATTATCATAGAAACAAACGCTGGAAGCGCAAAATTGCTCACATCTAAAGATGAGACTTTCATCAACATAATTATTAACACAATCGCTGAAATTATGAACAACCAGAATCAACCTGCTAACTATACCTTCAATGTTTCTGATAAATCCATAATAAACCAAAACGCTTCCTTAGTGGAGCCGACTCACAGAAGCCAACCTAAAGTGGAGCAGGATGAAAAGATAGTAAAGTAACAAAAACAAAATTCACTAGCAATAGCCCAGGAATGACTGAACAACTAAAACAAAACCTAATTCAACGAGGAGCAATTTTTGAAGATTCCTTAGAAGACCCAGTATTAACTCCAGTAGCTCGCTAATATTAGCCTTAGTTTCATTTAGGAACAGAGACCGAACGCCCAAAACTCCAGGCACGGTTTCTCAAAATTTCTCATCTTAATTAATTAAATAATCAACGTAGCTTAACTGCTAAACCTACATGAATTTATCACAACTTCAATATCTGCGGAATGTGGGTAGAATTTAGGAGAGAATAAAGGAGAGAAGTAAATATGATTTCAATAATTACAGCAGATTGCAAGTAGATGAGGTACAGTTATTAATTTGATAAATCCCTACAATTTTAAAAACTGGTATAGAAAATATTTTTGCTGTACCTCATAAACCTGAAATACACTGTATTTCGGTACTATAAATTCTTAGATTTTATTTATAACTGATTATCTGAACATGATATTAAGTAAAATAAATTTAGTTTAAGGTGCGTTGCAACGCACCCTACAAATAGAATAGCTTGTTTTAATCAGGGATAATTGTTAATTGTTAATTGTTAATTGTTAATTGTTAATTGCTGAACTATCTACCTAATCATAAAATCACCACTTTCTAATGCCGGAGAATTATCAAGAGTAGCAAATAAACCACCCTCTCCCAAACCATTAGTCATCCCATCCGAGTTATAAAATAAATTGCCATTATTCTGATTATAAATAATCGCCCCGGTAGCTCCTATCGCCTCCGCATCACTACTAACAATTTCAAATTCTTCAGCAATACTAAAACCCTCTCCCGCCACACTACTAATAGCTGTAAATGTACGCTTATCTAATAATATTAAATCATTTTGGTCTTGGCGAAAATCAGTAATAATATCTCTACCAATATCCTCAGCTTGATATGGTCGGTTACTATTAAAAATAAATCTATCTATACTGGCACCCCCAGTCAGAGTGTCGTTACCAGGTCCACCATTCAGGCGATCGCGCCCTAACCTACCCTCTAAAATATCGTCCCCTGTTCCTCCTATTAAAATGTCATTCCCTCTACTACCAATAAGTGTATCTTCCCCACCTACTCCTAATAGGGTGTCGTGGCCGTTAGCTCCTATGAGTTTATTGTGGTTGTCGTTGCCTGCGATATAGTTAGGTAAAGAATTACCTGTACCATGAATATTTTCTGCTTCGGTAAGCATCAAGTTTTCGATATTGTCTTTTAAACTATAGGTAACACTAGATTTTACTTTATCTCTTCCAGCATTGCGGTCTTCAATAATTACATCTCGAATATCGTTAATAATGTAAGTGTCGTTACCCTCATCCCCCAACATAGTATCTGCTGCATTAGTACCTGTGAGGGTATCTTTACCTGGTGTACCGATAATGTTGTTGTCGATGGGAAGGTTATCAGTGGCAGTGGGAAGTGAGGATGTGGTAGAAAATTCATAAGCGCCAATATCAGTAATAGCGCTGCCATTTTCATCTCCATCTACGGAGCGAATGTTCCCTAACTGGTCTTTAGTGGGTGCGTTTGTGTTCACACCTGCATCAATGGCGGGACTATTTGCTAATAGGGGATGAACTAAAATGTCATTTATTTGTTGCAACCCTCCCAATAATGGGTCGGCGAGTGTTACTCCTGCTGTAATTTTGGTATCATCAGGATTAAGTTCATTAGATTGAATATTACCACCACCATCATTAAATTGGATACCTGTATGATGATTAATATTCCAATTATTGCCACCATTGTTAGCTACATTATAGGCAACAATAGTATTTTTCAAAGTAGTATTTGTGCCTCCACCCCAAAATGCTCCTCCTTGAAAACCAGCATAATTATTGGCAATAGTTGTATTAATAATATTATTAGAATTAGAGCCATTTGCTAAACTTATTGCTCCTCCTAAACCATCATTGCCATCTTCACTTTCAGCTCTGTTGCCAGAGAAGGTACTATTAATAATTTCAGTAGGTGAATTTTCCCCTATCCATAAACCACCACCTTGACTTAAAGCTGTATTATTAGCAAAGCTAGTATTAGTAATAGTTAATTCGGCATTTCCTGCTCTAATTCCACCTCCTAAAGCATCGCCTGTAGAATTATAAATTACCTGATTATTCAGAATTTGGCTATTTTCAACAATTATTTGATCGGGAGGATAGGCAAATAGAAACATTCCTCCACCTTGTCCGGCTGCTTCGTTATCTTGAAAGCGGCTATTACTAATTCTAATTATGCCAGAAGTTAAACTGTCATTATTACTAGCACCATCAGTATAAATTGCTCCTCCATAACCTCGACCGCTATCTTTACCAGCAGTAGAATTATTGTTAATAAATGTAGAGTATTCTATGGTTAGATTACTTAAGAGGTTATTAATTGCTCCCCCGTTAATTCCTGTATTATTTCTAAATTCACTGCCTTTTACTGTGAGATTACTTTCACTCCACATTAAAATTGCACCGCCAGCGTGTTCGCTTAGTTCACCAGAACTATCCCGGATTGCTTGACTGGCATCATTATTTTCAAATTGACTATTAATAATAGTAGCATTACTTTGAAATCCACTATAAATTGCACCGCCTCCTAAACCACTTACTGTATTGTTAATAAATTTGCTATTTTCTACTGTTAAACTGCTTTTTTGTTCAGTCCTAATTCCGGCTCCTGCTCCTTCTTTATCTACAGCCTTGGTTTTGCCATCAGCAATAATTAAATTTTTAATTGCCAAACTTGTCGGTTGAAAATCTGGAGTCGATTTTAAGTCTATTACCCGTGAAATATTATTTC
>JASJEE010000437.1 GCA_030064835.1 Microcoleaceae cyanobacterium MO_207.B10
TATTTGTTATTCAATAGTGAGCGCAATTACCAAAAAATACAAATCATACCCACGCATCAGCAACGCCAAAAATGGTTCATCTTCAGCTACTAAATCTTTCGCTTATCTCCCCATCTCCCTACCCTTAAACCCTTTATCTAATTACATCAATGCGACCGCATTTGATATAAAAAGGCAGAATACAGGAAAGAAAATGTTTTTTGATAATTTCACTTTTTGTTAAATACTTATGATTTTTTCTGCCTACTTAACTTAGCTTAAAATATTGCCTGTTGCCTACACCCCAAGCAAAATTTTTAGCAAGCTCTAAATAGTTTTTTCTACGAAAGCTTCTGGAATTGATAAGACAAAATGTGAAGTATTTGAGAGTCAATTATAAATTACCAGGCTAGGTCAATACTCATATTTGATATTGCTCTCAAGTTATTTTTGATTTAAGCTAACATAATCACTGAGTAAAGCTTTTTCATTATGGAAAAATATTCCTCAAAAACTCCCATTAAGTTTAGAAAGCCCCAAAAAATTGCTCAATATCAAACTATAAAATTATTAATATCATATATATTTTTGAATATCAAACAGCTAAATTCACAAAGAAAATATCATTCTAATCATGGTAGCATTAAAAGTTTTTTTGTGTTTTTAATATTTTTAGTTTTAATATATATCACTGTATTAGCACCTTTAATCGAAACAGGAGTTCAAATAGTTGAAAAAAGCGTCAAAAATTTTGAAAAAGTACAAGAGTGGGTAGAAGAAAAATTAGACAAAATCAACCCTTTGTTGCCTCCATACTACAGTAAATCCGATAAATTTAGTCCTTACGTCATTTATACTACCTATTTTATTGATGATAGTCCACCTGGAGCTTATGACTTTACTTTAGAGTTAAAAGGTGAGGTAAAGGTTCCGATTCCAGCACCTTGTAATGGAACCATTCGCCGAACTAGATTTCAAGGTAAAAATGGTAACTTTACAACTGCTCAAGGAGCAGGGCAAATTGTAGAACTGATATGTGATGGAACAAATTACTATTGGTTGATGGGTCATTTGGTTGAAGGTTCACCACCAAGAAAAGGGACTAGAATTATCAAAGGACAACCTATTGGCATCCAAGGACTCACAGGACGAACTTCCGGTTATCATGTTCATGCCCAAATTCATTATCATAACGGAAGCAGAATTACTGACAGAAATATTACTCGTCCTATAATTAATGATTACATTAAGTTTTTGAGAAAGGGAAAACTTTATTAGATTAGATGGAAGAATAATAATTTTTCTTGACTTGAACATGAGAAAAACTGGATTTACTCTATAAATCTTAATCAGTTTCAATATATTGCAATCTTAGCATTTGGGTATTTGAGACCGAATCTGGTGTTACACGGGAAATTAATTGTCTTATCCTGAAAATTCTATGCTTGGTAAGGGACTTGCGGGTTAATAAAGTACCGATATATTATGTCGGTTTTGTTTGATTCCAGCCAATCTACAATTTTTTTTACTGGTATTTTATTTATTTTGGAAGTCCCTAAAGGCTTCAATTTTTTTGAATACTCTTTGACTAAGGTAGATTTGGTATAACTTATCTCTAGTAGTTAAAAATATCTAGTCAATTTCTTGTATTGAGTAGTTATACCAATTACTAAGGGAATACTATAGCAATCCTCCGCATATTCGTGGCAAAAATATTACTGCTTTTTAGGGAACACTTAACTGGGAACAGGTGAGAGTTTCAAATTTTTTATTTATTTTTTAATTTGTCACAACCAATTTAGGATTACTATATAGCGTTTCCCAGACTAATGAGGAACATCTATCTTTAATTTCTATTCTATTCGCAGTAAAGTGTTCCCTAATACCAAAGAATGAGCATACCAAACCCAGCATAGGAATTGTTATAGAAACAAGTAATATTCACCTACCACCTAAGCTAAGACGCATTTAAAATGCGTCTTAGCAATTCAGAAGTTTGAAGTAGGGGTGGTTTCCTACGGAATGCTCCGCAAACGCTCACTACCCGTACAGAAGTTATAAGACTTATCATTTTCATTAAGCATATATAGCGTTTCTCAGCCTAATGAGGTACACCTATTTTTATTTGTTCCTATTCCCTATTCCCTGTTCCCTATTCCCTGTTCCCTTTTCCCTAAAACCAAGGAATTTTGTACCTCACCAGCATGGGAATTGCTATAACAAATAACTGCTTTAAATGCAGAACAGCTTACCACCTAAAACCTACAAATTTTGTACTTCATCAGTATGGGAATTGCTATCTACTTCAGCTAAACTTCAACAGTTCAACACTTACCAAAATTTCAAGTTTTTTTCGACAATTCTTAGTCGGTTAGTATAAATTTTTCCTACTTTTAACCTCTCCCCTCTCCCATACTTCCCACACTTCTTCTCCCAATCAGATATAGCATTCTTTTGAAAAAATGGTATTATTCTGAAGAAAATGCCATTATTTAGCGTTAAAATCTGATATTTGTTGTAAACAAAAAATTTGTTAGCTTAATCTTGATTATAACAGCTTAATGTTAAAAACTTAATTTATCTTAACCTAAGATTTTACCCTAATTGATAAAAATTGAGCTAACTTACAGATAAGGAACTTTTGTTAAACTACCAGATATAGGTTTGGTGGAATATCCACATCACTAAAACGAACAGAGGATACACATTATAACATTAAACTTTTTGCAATAAATCTCAGAAGAAAACTGGTTATGAGTCTATGTGAAGCATCAACAATGAAAAACTGGTGCAACAATCAAAATAGGATTATGAAAAAAATTAAAAGTCCACAGATTATTGTTTTGAAAGGTAAATGTTAAACTATATATAATTATTGAGGCTAGTCAAGATATCATTTACCAAAGTATAGATATGAAGGTGAACCTGTTGTTATACTTTATGAACAAAGTATAATTTTCAAAGCAATCAGTAAATATCAAAAAGGGTTATGTTTTTACTTTAATATATATAGCAATCCTAAATTATTTGTCACAAACCCAAAAATAGATAAAAACCCTGACACTCTTACTCCTCTTCCCTGTTGCCTGTTCCCTTTTTCTAGGATATTTTTTTCACAACCACGCAGAGGAATGTTATAGATTTTGAGCATTTTTAAATTTAAAGTGTTAACATTTGAAGAGCAGGAGTCGAATGTTAGAGAAAACTAATTGAATTATTGATAATTGCTCAAAATCAGTAAGTTATCATACTATCTGTTGAGTATAAATGTATTTTTTAAGTAAAAAAATTTGCAAGCTAGCTCACAAAAAAATCTACCAAAATTTCTATTATACTAAGAAAGCTATCAATCAAAACAAAATTTTACTATATTAACTAAGTCATTCTTCCTATTGAAGCCAAAATAGACAAATGTAGAAACTGTTAATTATTCAAATTAACACAAGTTAAAAATTTTCAAAATTTTCAAAATTTTCAACTATTACGGTATCTCCCTAAAACAAAGAAATGATTAACTGAATTTATCTCAAATTGTGTAAGATATTTACTGAACTATATATAATCCAAAATATATAAGTACAAGATTATACCTAATAAAAAATGACCGAATTGGTTTTTATATGATCGCACTGAAATTATTAATTTTTAGGTATCCCTTGATTTGCTAAAAAATCTAGTCATATATAAAAGCTATGCTGAAAAATCAAAAAAACTTACAAGATTATAATATTGTAGATTAATGTTTACCACCTATACCTACTACCCATAAAAAAAACCATAGCTCAGATATAATTGCTATCTTAAGCTTGTGGCTCATAGAATAATAAAGAAACAAATATTTCTAGGTAGGTGATTCAGAACAGCAACAAACGTAAAATTAACTAGTGGAAAAAATTAGAAGTGAACTTTAATACTAAATCCTAAGTATTTTTACTACTATTAACTAGATGCTCAGATACCGATAGTAAAATTTATCTGTTTAACCTAAAAAATTTTACCCAATATATAATTACAATTATTTTTGAGTATCATAGTTAAAGAGAAACTTGAACTTGACCAGAGAAGTAGAATAGTAGTATTCATGGGGTAAACCTAAAAAAAACTAGATTAATAAATCTAAATTAGCTGAATCAATAAAAAATATCTAAGGTGGCAGAAAGAATAAAATTAACTATAATAATATCGGGAGTGGTCAAAATACTGACCCTAAATACTCAAATTATTAAAATTGTTAATATGGATGGAGCTTAAAGCTATTTGCCAAAATTGTTATCTTGAGTAAGACAAGTGCTATGTTTAGAAAAACTAGAAATACTCCTCTAGATTCAACATGAGTAATTAATGCTTTACACTGAGTTTATTTGTGAGTAATGATGAATATACATATTATTACTTAGTATCAATTTGTTGCTCCCAAATTCTGATGATTCAGAGGCACAAAAAGTTATATTTCACATCTACGCTTTAATTACAAAAACAAATACTATAAAAAATAGGAGGTTAAACTAAAAAAGCAACTTAAAACTATATTGGTTTCTTAAATATGGTAAAAGCTTGATGACTAACAAAAAAGCAAAAATATTTCTGCTTCTAAATAGTTATCCAAAAAACACTAGAAAACTCCAAGTTTTAGCTAGAGTAGGTTAGCAGTTTGAGAAAATATCATGTTGACAACCCAATCATGGTCAATTTCAGAACTTATTCTTTCCCATAGTCATTAAACTAAACCTCTAGTGTATTTGATCTAGCAGTACAAGAAGTAGTAATCCTGTCTAATTAAACTATGTATTAGCCCACAGGAAAAAAAAATTACGATTTAATTGATGCAACTGCCACAAATAATACTACTACTGGCTTCATCATGATCAAGGTCACTAGAGTTGGCAATCTGAAAAAATTCTCAGCATCACAAAGAAAGGGTAAAATTTCCATGAAGTAACCTCTGTTAGTAAATACTATCAAAGGATACATACAAAACAACCCCTTCCCCAGCATAAACAAACCTATATCTTGTAGGTTTAGTTATTAGCTATACTGTCTTAAGATAGACAGAAAACTTCTGTAAAGTAATCTATTCTTCAATTTAATTAAGGAGCATGAGGAACGCGACATGATCCAGACAAACAACGCAATCGGAACCACCTTTCAGCCTGAGCTAGAACCTAGCGATTTATTTCAGTCAACCCCAACCAGACAAGCAAATGATTTAGACATATTATTAGCAGATGGAGAAGATAGAGAAGAATATTTAGATGCTCAGTCTGAACAGGACGACCCGAAGTCTGGTAAAGTTGCTAAATCCCGTACTAAGGCTACAGGGAAAAAAAAGCATTATACTGAAGATTCTATCCGCCTTTATTTACAAGAAATTGGTAGAATCAGACTATTACGAGCTGACGAAGAAATTGAACTAGCGCGTAAGATAGCAGATTTACTAGAACTAGAGCGAATTCGAGAAGAGCTAACCTATCACTTAGATCGTGAACCGCAGGTAAGTGAGTGGGCAAATGCTGTAGAAATGGAACTACCAAAGTTTAAGCGTCGCCTAGCTCTAGGACGCAGAGCGAAAGAAAAGATGGTACAGTCTAACCTGCGTCTAGTCGTTTCGATCGCCAAAAAGTACATGAATCGTGGATTATCATTCCAGGATTTAATTCAAGAAGGAAGTTTAGGATTAATTCGAGCCGCAGAAAAATTTGACCATGAAAAGGGCTATAAATTTAGTACCTACGCAACTTGGTGGATTCGTCAAGCTATTACTAGAGCGATCGCCGATCAGTCTCGTACTATTCGTCTACCAGTTCATCTGTACGAAACTATATCCCGAATCAAAAAAACTACTAAGCTTCTTTCTCAAGAAATGGGTCGTAAACCTACAGAAGAGGAAATAGCAACTAGCATGGAAATGACTATAGAAAAGTTGCGTTTTATTGCTAAGTCTGCTCAACTGCCTATATCTTTAGAAACTCCCATTGGAAAAGAAGAAGATTCTCGACTGGGAGATTTTATTGAGTCAGATGGGGAAACTCCTGAAGACCAAGTATCTAAAAATTTATTGCGAGAAGACTTGGAAAGTGTTTTAAATAGTTTGAGTCCCCGCGAACGGGATGTATTACGTTTAAGGTATGGCTTGGATGATGGTCGGATGAAAACCTTAGAAGAAATTGGACAAATCTTTAATGTGACTCGCGAGCGGATTCGACAAATTGAAGCAAAAGCTCTCAGGAAGTTGCGAC
>JASJEE010000059.1 GCA_030064835.1 Microcoleaceae cyanobacterium MO_207.B10
TAAACAATTAAATAATTAGATCATTCACGCCTTGAAGCCTCCCCTTTCAAGGGGAAAAAGCGGTCGTTTGCGGAGCATTCCGTCAGGATGGGATGGCGAGGTCTCCTTTCCCTCCGGGACGCTACGCGTTACATGTCGCGCAGCGAAACGCCATATCCAATCGACCAAGAGAAATAAATCTTTTCCGAAGAAGTGTCAATCCTCTCGCCTTTTAGGGAGAGGTAATTATCAATTATCAATTATCAATTATCAATTAATGAACTTCCTTCTTCCTTGGTAATGATAAGATAGTAAATGATGAACTAATTTCTTTCAATCTTAAAATGTCTGAAAATAATTCTATAATTAATCAAATTCTAAGACAACATTACAAAGTTATCAAACAATTAGGTTGTGGAGGAGGGTTTGGTGAAACTTATATTGCTGAAGATATAGATATACCAGATATACCAGAATATCCCAAACCTCAGTTTGTTGTTAAACGATTAAAACCTACAATTAAGCATCCACAAGTCCAGAGATTATTTCAACAAGAAGGTCATATTCTAAATCGATTAGGTAAACATGAACAAATTCCGACTTTGTACGCTTATTTTGAACATAATCAAGAATTTTATTTAGTTCAAGAATTGATATTAGGTCAAGATTTAAGTGGAGAAATGAGTCAGGTTTGGAGTGAGGCTGATGTGCGATATTTTTTAGAAGAAATTTTGGCGGTTTTAGCATTTGTACATCAAAATAGTGTAATTCATCGGGATATTAAACCAGGAAATATTATGCGACGAAATCGCGATAAAAAATTAATGTTAATTGATTTTGGTGCGGTTAAAGAAGTCAGTAATATGATAGTTAATTCTCAAGGGAAATCTCATAGTACAATTGCTGTGGGTACTCCTGGTTATATGCCTGTAGAACAAGCTCAAGGAAAACCACAATTTGCCAGTGATATTTATGCTGTTGGGATTACTGCAATTCAAGCTTTAACTGGTGTTAAACCGAAAAATTTTCCTCAAGATGAAACTGGTGAATTGAACTGGAAACATTTAGCTCCTCATGTAAGTGAAAATTTGGCTAATTTTCTGACAAAAATGGTGCGGGTAAATTGGCAATACCGCTACTCAGATGCTTTAGTTGCTTTGCGAGTTTTACGAGGTAATATTCAACCTATATATGTAATGTTTAACTGGATTTTGTTAAAAGCATCTATTGGTTTAATTAGTAACTGTGAAACTTGTGATTTTCATCTTTTTCAAACTGCTATTGAATCTTTTAGCAACTGCGTGAATCAAAGCAGTATTTCAGTAAAAAGTGAGGTGCAAAAATCTCTCTGTAAATCATTGCTGAGAGCGCAGAAAAAAATTGCCTTTGAATATCAAAATCAGCTTGGAGGTTTTTTCCCGACTTTGCTCGAATATTCACCATTTTATTCCCAGAAAAAACGGCAAGATTTGGCTTGGGTTAATCGCAAGATACCTGAATTGAAAAATCAACTGAGAAAGTTAGATAGGGAACAATATCTTAAAAATGTCTCAGAAGATATTAGTTGTTTATTAATTCCTTTACCTCCAGCCGATGAAATTCCGAATCTGTGTCAGAGATTTTTAAATGTATTAATTCAGGGAAATGAACCGGATGGTTACTTAAAAAAGCTCCAAGACAATGAAAGTGGTTTATTGAATTTAGTAGCTATTAAGTTTATTCAAGAAATTCAGCATAATCAGTTAATCCGAGAAACTTTTGATGTTGATTTCTTGAATGTGATTAATCGGGAAATTTCAGGCAAAAAGTTAACTTTAGAAGATTTAGAAAATTCTCTCAGGAAAGTTAAACTGGAATCCACGGAGCTAAAAAATAAGCAGGTACAATCAAAAACAATTATAGTGGCACCACCGATAAATTGTGAAACGACAAAACCAGGCATTTCACAATTTACAAATTCTTTAGAAAACTCTCAAGAAAACTCTCAAGAAAAAGAACTAAAAATAGATACTCCCTCCGGTCAAGTACCACTTCATTCTCCTTTTTATATAGAGCGATCGCCTATTGAAAGGGAGTGTTATGAAACTATAAATAATCCAGGGGCATTAATTCGAGTTAAAGCACCTAGACAAATGGGAAAAACTTCCTTAATGAGTCGAATTTTGGATTATGCAAAACATCAAAATTTTCAGACAGCTAGTTTAAATTTTCAGTTGGCGGATGAAAATTTCTTGACTAATCTTGATTCATTTTTACAGTGGTTTTGTGACAGTATTACTAATGAGTTAAGACTACCAGAAAAATTATCTGAATATTGGCAAGGAGTTTTAGGTAGTAAGAACAAATGTACAAATTATTTTCAAAGATATTTACTTGCTGAAATTTCTACACCCTTAGTTTTAGGGTTAGATGAAGTAGACCAAGTTTTTCAACATCCAGAAATTGCTACTGCCTTTTTTGCATTATTACGAACTTGGCATGAACGGGGAAAAAATGAAGCAGTATGGCAAAAATTAAGATTAGTAATTGTACATTCTAAAGAAGTTTATATTCCCCTCAATATTAATCAGTCACCTTTTAATGTCGGGTTGCCTATAGAATTACGAGAATTGAATCACAAAGAAGTCAATAATTTAGTCAAATTACATCATCTACAATGGTCTTCAGAACAAATAGAAGAATTAATGGCAATGGTCGGAGGACATCCTTACTTAATCAGACAAGCTTTGTATCAGGTTGCTAAGGGTAGAATTACTTTAGAAAAACTCTTACAAGTAGCTCCCACGGAAGAGGGGCCATATTCTGACCATTTGCGTCGCCACTTAAATAATCTTGAAGAAAATCCCGATTTATTAACAGCTATTAAACAAATTATTGCGGTTAATTATCCTTTACCTATAGGGACAAAAGAAGGGTTCAAATTACGAAGTATGGGATTAATCAAATTTCACGGTAACTCAGTTATGCCTCTTTGTGAACTGTATCGAAGATATTTTAGCGATCGCCTGAGAAATTAAATCAGAAACTAGAGAAATTCCTTCTAGGAGTTTCTTCGTAAAATATGATATTTTGACCAATTTCTCCTGTCCTAATTTCTCAGCTAATGTATCTACAAAACAATCATAAAAATTTTAGTAGCAATACTTTTTATATTTGCTATTGACAATTAACTCTATCCATAAGATATCATTGTTAATATTGGCAAAATCACCATGATTGGAGGTGCATCAAATTTGTTTGCTACTACAAATTACCCAATCAAAATGGTCTAAATATGCTATCGCTGAAAAAATTTTTCTCTCAATTATGTAATCAACGGAAATTAGCAAGATTATTCAGAAGTATAGGTAAATTTATCTACGGATTACTAGAAATATTTACTATTTTACTTGCCGTTATCTTACTAATTTTAGGAATTATCTATATTGAAAATACCATAGAACAAAAAACAGAATGGGGTAAAGCCTTTTTACAATCAATTGAAGACTCCCAAATTCTGGGAACTATTGAAAATATCAGTATAGTTACAGCATTAGTTATTTATATGAGGTGGGGAAAAAAGAAATCCCACTATCAAGCTTGGCAGGTTATTGACTCAGCTCAAGGATTACAAATTAGTTATGCTCGAATCAAAGCTTTAGAAGAATTAGTCAAAGGTGGAGTAACTTTAAAAGGATTATCTTTGCCAAAAGCAAACTTAGACCAAATTACTTTGCCAGATGTAGATTTTAAAGAAGCTAATCTTCAAGGAGCAAAACTTTTAGAAGCAAATCTTCGAGGTGGTAAATTTGAATTAACCCAATTACAAGGTGCTTTTTTGTGGGGAGCAAATTTAGAAGATACTTTTTTTCTCTTAACTCAACTGCAAAAAGCCAACCTCAGTTCAGCTAACCTCAAAAATGCTGATCTTGAAGGAGTAAATATGTTAGAAGCAAATTTTCAGAAAGCTAATTTAGAAGGAGCTTATATATTAGGAGACCTTCAAGGAGCTGATTTTCAAGAAGCAAATTTAAGAGGAGCAAATTTTCAAGGTTCTTATCTCAAAAATGCCAACTTTAAAGCTGCTAACTTAAAAGGAGCAAATTTACAAGAAGCCAACTTACAAGGAGTGAATTTTCAAAATGCTAATCTTCAAGATACTAACTTGGAAAAAGCAAAAGGAATTAATCCTTCACAGGTTCAATATGCTTATAATTGGCAACAGGCTAAGTATTCCCAAGAATTTTCTTCTCAACTGAATTTGCCAGAAAAATAATTAGTCTTGGTATTGTCAAATTGAAATTCTACTTACCGAATTATTAATTATTAATTATTAATAATTAAATAATTCTGGTTGAAAGCCGACCCTTTTAAAGAGAAAAAAGCGGTCCAGGGATGGCGTTTGCGGAGCATTCCGTAGGAAAGCGTCCCGGAGGGAAATGTCCCCCGCTCTTACAGAGCCGCTCCGCTAACGCCATATCCAATCGACCAAGAAAAGAAATAATATTTTCGGCTCTGCAATTCCGTAACGGTTTTAACCAGAGGTAATTATCAATTAATGAAAATGCTTCTAGGTTTTTAAACTGCTTCTACTATTTATTAGTATTGAGTGCTATTACTATAATAAACATCTGCAATAATAAAAAATCAAATCAATTATCGTAGAGAGAACATTAATTATTTCTCCCTGCTCCCTACTCCCACTTTCCCGGAGAGTTCTAATCATTATTCTTGATAATTATTGCCTGCAGCAATAGCAATTGCACCGACCATAATTTTGTGTTCTTGTACTTGAATTCTAGCGTGAAGAGTTTCCGGTGTATCATCAGGTAAAATTGGCACAGCCGCCTGCATTAAAATGGGGCCACTATCCACTTCTACATCTACTAAATGTACTGTACAACCAGTAATTTTTACTCCTGCTGCCAAAGCTTGTTCAACTGCTTTTATCCCTTTAAAACTTGGTAACAAACTAGGATGAATATTAATAACTTTATTGGGAAAACCATCAATTAAAACTTGAGTAACAATTCGCATCCAGCCAGCCATTATCACCCATTCAACATCATATTTTCGCAAAGTTTCAACTATTTTACTATCAAATTCTTCCCGCTTTTTGTATTCACGATGATTCAATAATACCGTCGGAACACTCCACCTTTTTGCTCGTGATAAAACTTTAGCTCCAGGATTATTATAAATCATAACTTGAACTTTTGCATTGAGGTGCTGATTATGTATTGCCTCAGCAATAACCTCAAAATTGCTACCACTACCAGAAGCAAGAATTCCTAATTTCAAAGGTGAACCTTCTGGCAATCCTTTTTGAGGCATTTTCGGCGAAATTAGATAAGAATTAGAATTTATTTGTGGAATTTCCTTTGTCATTTGTGCAAATAAATATATTTATTGATTATTATTGATTATTTTTGAGAGATATAGCTGCAACAATTGAAATTAACTATAACCTTTTTGGGTTTGATGAACTATCGAATGTGAGAATAAACTTACATATCCTACCTAGATGAGAAAAACTATAAAATTAATCTTCAATTAGACCAGCAGGTACAGAAAATTAATTAGACATTTAGACATTCGGAAAAACAAAATTCCTAACTCTCTCAGGATTACATATAATCAGAGTCGGTAAATATTTCTGTTTAGGTACTTATTTGAATTAAAGACTGAGAGTTTTTATAACTAAATTCATCTTTAGTAATCGAGTAAATCTTTAAATCACGATATTTTCCTTTCATAAACATATGTTGTCGTAAAATACCCTCATATTTCATCCCAACTTTTTCCATTACCCTAGCAGAAGCTATATTTTGAATTGCACATCTGGCCTCAATTCGGTTTAGCATCATTCTACTAAATCCAAAATAAATAATAGCATTAACCACCTCAGTCATATAACCTTTACCCCAATATTTTCGAGAGAGTGCATAACCAATTTCTCCTCTAGCGTGTTCTATATTCCAAGCAATAAATCCTAGAGTACCAATAAATTTTTCATCTAATTTGTGGACAATTCCCCAACTCGAAACTTGATTATTTAGATAACTATTTATTACATGATGTAAGAACAGTTTAGTATCTTCAATAGAATAATGAGTATACCAGCCTGTATACTTAGAAACTTCTGGGTCGCTGGCATATTCAAACATATCATCTGCATCATTCAGACACATTTTTCTGATTATAATTCTGTCTGTTTCTATTGTTGGTAAATTAGCAAATAGATGTTTTGTATCCAATTTTATACTTTTATCACCTTACTTATATATAAGTCTAATTTTAATAATTTATAGAAAAAATTTTTGAGTTAATTGATTAACTAAAGATTAAGATTTTTACTGGAATCAAGTCTCAGAAAGTCTGAAATTACTAAGTGCTTATGTAAAATTAATTACAAATTTTATGATACATCTCCAATCTTATCCATCAATTATCAATTATTTTTCTCTATTCCCTGTTACCTGTTCCCTCTCTCAACTAGGAAATTCCTAAAAGCACGACTACTTAGAGACTATTTGTAAGATAAGTATTACAGCGATTTTCCTACAGGGTTTTGTTTATGGCTCCGGTGGTTCATCAAGAGCGAAAAGCGCTGTAAGAGAACGAAGAGTTACTAAAATTCAAAAAAGAAATAACAGAATTTTTATGTGATGATAATCCAAATTGAAAACCTATAAGTTAAGTACCGAGAAAAAATCATAAATATGTAATACTAAATTGATAAATATTTGCCACAAATGAATTTCTCGGTTTTAGGTTGTAGATAGTTTTCTAGATTGTAGTTAAAAAATTCCCCTAAAGTATTTTTTTCAGAAGTCTTGCTTTGCTCAATAACCTGTTAATCTATCTCCCACTTATATTCCATATATTTAGCAGTTTTCTCAGCTATTTCCTTACCTAAAAGTATAGAAACAACGTATAAACACATATCAATTCCAGCAGATATTCCCGCAGCAGTAATAATTTGACCATTATCAACAAACCTTTGATTTTCTAAAACCTGCGTAGTTGGAGCAAGGTATCTTAAATCATCAATAACTAGGTGATGAGTTGTAGCTTCCAAACCTACCAACAAACCAGCTTTTGCTAATATTAATGACCCTGTGCATACAGATAAAACTAATTCCGCTTGACGGCTACAATTTTGAACCCATTGAATCACAAGAGAATTATTCATTAATTCTCTTGTGCCAAATCCACCAGGTATAATTAAAATATTAGGTGTAGGGCAATCAGCAATTTCATAACTAGGATTAATACTTAAACCATTACGAGCTGTGACAGACTTTAATTCTTCTGCAACTGTATAAACTTCAAATAACTGATTCTTATCTAATTCAGATGTGACTGAAAACACTTCAAAAGGACCAGCAAAGTCAAGAACTTCAACATCATTAAAAATGAAAATAGCTACTTTCTTTTTACTCATCTTCAAAAAAATAGGGGCGCTGGGAATTAGTCTGATTTTAATACTTTTTATGTTCTTACTTTTAACACCAGTACAAGCATCAACAACTCAACTTGAATATAGATTGAGGAGATTAGAAACAGATGTTTCTCGACTTAGTTCACAAGTTAATAGATTACAATCTCAGAGATTAGGAAGAGATTTAACAGAATCTCCCCCATGTACTGAAGAAACAAAAATAAACTCAAGAATTTTATCAGGAGATCCTATGTTTGATCGCCTTGCAACTCTAGTTATAGAAATTAAACAAGATGTAATTGAAATTCAAGAAAGATTAGCTCAACTTGAATCGTCAAATTAATGATTAATGATTAATGATTAATGATTAATGATTTAAGTGCCACTCTAAGCAAATCCTGAGAGTGGCACTATTTTTCTACCTTATACCCAAGATACTACTGGATGATACCGAAATAGTAGCCTGCCACAACAAAGTTAATAGCCAACAGTAGTAAGGCCCAACCTGCACGAAAAGAATATTTCATCTGAATTTATTTTCCATATTTATATTGGGATCAAGAGAATATTATAATGCAATTGATTCAAAACTATACAAATAAAGCCTAAAATTAAAAGTCAAAACTTATAGTGTATGACTAACCAAACTTTAATTGACAATAGCTTTAGTTAACATCCTCTCCTGCCAGACCCCAATAGTGCTATAATTTACAGCTCAATTATCCTCTCCAGCATGATAAGAACTACGAACTAGAGGGCCAGAGCGAACATGAAAAAAGCCCATTTCTCTAGCGATCGCCCCAAACTGCTCAAACTCCTCTGGTGTCCAATATTTTTCCACAGGCAAATGTGCTAAAGAAGGTCGCATATACTGGCCAATAGTCAAGCGATCGCATCCCACCCCTCTCAAATCAGTCATTGCCTCAACTACCTCAGCCTCAGTTTCTCCATGGCCCAGCATTAACCCCGACTTAGTAGGGATACTAGGGTTTAACTCCTTAACAATCCGCAATACATCAAGCGATCGCTCATACTTAGCCCCACGACGCACAGGGCCTTGCAACCGTCGCACCGTCTCAATATTATGGTTATAACAAGCAGGATGAGCATCCACAACCACCTTAATTCGTGCCCGTTGCCGTTCAGCCAAAGACCCAGACAAACCCTCACCCCTCACCACATCCTGACCACCCCAAAAATCAGCAGTCAAAACCTCAACCTTAGTCAACGGATTTCGTTTTTTAATCGCTGCCATAGTCGCCACAAACCAACCAGCACCCCCATCCGGCAAATCATCCCTAGCCACAGAAGTCAAAACCACATACTCCAAATTCAACAACTCAACTGCTTCAGCCACCTTCTGCGGTTCTTCCGGGTCCAAAGGCATCGGAGCATGACCCTTATCCACTTGACAAAATGCACAAGACCTGGTACAGGTAGGACCCATCAGTAAAAAAGTAGCGGTATTTTGGGCATAACATTCACCACGGTTAGGGCAACGACCCTCCTCACAGATCGTATGGAGCTGACGCTGCTTTATAATTTTCTGTACTGTAGAAATATCACTAGCTTTTCCCAAAGAAGGACGTAGCCACCTTGGCATACTCTTAATTTGGGCTTTCATCTCAATAGCATCTACCTGAGTAGATTTTGATTGACCATTTTTTGTCGCCATAAAATAAAGATAAAAAAACATACTATTCTGAGTCTCTATATTAAATCAGATGAATAATAGAACCCAGGATTAGCTATATTTATGGCTAACGATAAGAATATAAATAAGATTAACTTGAAAACACTAACTTATCAGTGGAGGAGCGAGTTGTGGGACACAAAATTTTAGTTATCGATGATAGTAAAGTCATTAGGGTAAGAGTCCGAGAAATGCTTCCCCAAGGAAACTTTAATGTTCTAGAAGCAAAGGACGGCGAAGAGGGACTGAAATTTATTATTAAGGAACGTCCAAACCTGATTATGTTGGATTTTCTACTACCAAAAGTTACTGGTTGGGAGGTATTTCAGAAAATACAATCCCAGCCTCAACTCAAAAAAATTCCCCTAGTTCTCATGTCGGGTAGAAAAGAAGAGGTAACAGAAAAAATTCCCGAACCTTTCGATAAACATTATTTTGCTTTTCTAGAAAAACCATTTGAGAAAAAAGAACTAACTGCAGCCATTAAATTAGCTTTTGACTTGGCCAAAAAACGGCCTGATGAACAGATTGAAGTCGGTTCTTCAGAAGACAGTTCTGCTGAAATTAGAGCATTGCAAGCTCAAGTTAAAAAAATGCAAGCTGAAATTGTGGCATTGAAAAAACAAATGGGTCAACTGGTGACTATTATCAGGCAAAAGTTGAAGTAGTTAGGAACCCAAGGACTGAAGTTCAAGACGATATTATAACTGTTAATGCTACCAGGTGGAAATTCAAATAAACTTTGGATCTAACTGGTTTAACTATTACGAATGGCAGTGGAGCATTAACTAAGTGTAATCAACATAGATTATACTGGCAAAAAACTCATTGAATAGATGCTGCTTTTGTTGAGCAAGTAGATAAGTTAGCTCTAGAAACAAAGCAACCATTAATCATTAAATTAATTGGTTAGGATGATTAACTTAGAATGCTATAATTGCTAATTATGAGAAATTCCAACACTATAACAGTGCTGCAAAAGTTAATTCTCAGGAACTTTAATCGTTAAGAGAATAGTGCATTAAATAGTGCATTAAGCTGTTTAACCATTGCTGAGATGTCAGCAACAAGAAATGAGCTGTTAGAATTTTATACAGTTTAGTTCATACCATAATAGACAAATATTTAGCACTACCAAATATATGGTTTTCTAAAAATACACTATGGTTTTTAGATTGGAGATATTGTCAAGGCGGTAGTAACTCAAGGCAAAAAGTCTGTACTTATGTAGAGCGTTTCCTGTGTCGGAGTTCTGGAAGTTTTGATATTTCTACTATTTTATTGATCTGTCTTTATCTATCTGAATTTTTATTTTCCCCACGAATATGATTAGAGAAATTCGGGGGCTAACTACTGATTATTTATGATTTGTTCACAGTATTTGTGCTTTCCTACTTTCACGATTAACTAACACCCTATTATGGTAATAGATTCAGAATTTCTAGCTCAATTACAAACCTCTACACCTCGACTACTCAATGTACTCGCAGATTTTTCTCAAGTCAAAGTCTTAGTAGTTGGAGATTTAACACTTGATGAATTTATGACTGGTCAAGTAGAACGACTTTCTCGTGAAGCACCAGTATTAATTTTGCGTCACGAAACTACTGATCGAGTACCTGGAGGTGGAGCTAATGCAGTCTATAATTTTGCTAAGTTAGGCGCTCAGGTTAAGGTTGTGGGTTTAGTGGGAAAAGATGAACAAGGTATCGCACTGCGCCAGATTTTTGAAATGGCTAGAGTCAATACCACTGGAATTTTAATTGACCCACAGCGCCCCACAGTTACTAAAACCAGAATCTCTGGTCATGCTCGTCAGTCTGTAACTCAGCAAATTGTGAGGATAGATCGCAAATCAGATGATTTGCCAGATACAGATTTGCAGTTGCAACTAGCGGAGTGTATTCAGCGAGAAATTGCGACAGTAGATGCAGTAGTTTGTTCAGACTATGGAGATGGTGTTTTAACAGCACCAGTTATAGATGCAGCTATTTCTCATCGACAAATAAGTATTGTAGATACTCAAAAAGATTTACAACGCTACAAAGGTGCAACTCTGTTTACACCAAATCTTCCAGAGGCAGAAAAAGCTGTGGGATATGCCATCACTACTTTGGAAAGTCTTTATCAAGCTGGATCTGACCTACTAAAATTAACCGATGCTAGCCAGATTTTAATTACTCGTGGAGAAGAAGGAATGACTCTATTTGATCGCAAACAGAGTCCTAATTCTCCTCCACCTTCTTTTACTATTACTGGCAATGATAATGCTTCTATATATTGTTGGCATATTCCAGCTTTTAACCGCACTGATGTTTTTGATGTTACTGGCGCCGGTGACACCGTTGTCGCTGCTTTAACCTTGGCGATAGGTATAGGTGCTTCTAATTGGGAAGCTGTAGTTTTAGGAAATTTAGCTGCTAGTCTGGTGGTGCGTAAATTTGGAACTGCAACTACAACAGTAGATGAAATTAGAGAGGCTTTGCAAGCATTAATTAGTTAATACTAACTCTTTGGTCAATGGCGATATTATTGTCAGTATTACAAATTTTTTGCTAGTCAAGCAAAGCATGAATCAAAATATCTTTAAGAGAATTGTGCTTAATTTCATACGAAAATTTAGCATCAACAATATCACATTTTGCCCCGGCTTCAATCAAATGATCATCAAGAAAAGTCAGATATTCTTTTGTTGCCGGATCATCACCTATTTGTAAAAAACTAATTCCTAGTTCATAACTATTATCTGTGCCTGGAACCATATCAAGTTTTTCAGTAGCTTGAATCAGCATATTAATCAGAGTCTCTTGCTCATCAGATATTTTATCTAATAATATTAAAATAATATCTCCATTCTTAGTTTGCTTTGCATCTCGGCGGTGAAAATAATCATCAATAGCATCTTGAAGACTGGCGATTAAATCCATTTTTTCTGGAGCTTCTTTTAGCTGAAACAATTGAGCTAACTTAATAACTTCTGTATTCGTATGCTTGAGAAAAGGATTAGAAGCAAAATAAACAGTGATACCGTCATTATCTAAAGATTGACAATGTTTTGCCAAGTCAATGATTTGTATTTGTGCGGCTCTCCAATCTTCATAATATTGATGAGAAGCAGACCAGCTTTCTGGGCTTCTGGCAAAGATAAATGTGTAGTCTCGATTTTTCAGCAATGATAGATTATCAGACATAGACTTTCCTAAGATTTTAGTTCTGAAATATGTAGTGTTTTTATACCATGATAAATAGTAGCAAGGGCAATTAGTTAATGTCAATTAAATTAATCTGAAGTTATAAAATATAGGTATTTTAGACTAATATGCTATTTGGTTAAATAATTTACAAATAGGGCAGCACGGAGCCTTGATTAAGTAGAATAAAAAGATTTTTCTAAAGATATAACATTACTCATCTATAAGCTAGGAACTAATACTGTAGCTACATAACAATTTGGAGATAAATACTTCTCAGCTAAATTAAGTAATTCTTGGGGCCGAAATTTGGCGATTTTTTGGGGATAAGTTAATGCTAAATCTGGAGTTGCTATAGTAAAGTAATATCCATAAAGACCTGCTAACTGTCCAGGACTTTCAGTGGAAAACACATAATCATTAGATAATAAACGTTTACACCGAGCTAATTCTCCTTCCTCAATATCCAAAGTTAATAACTCAAAGAGGCGATCACAAATCCTGGCCTCTACCTCGGGAATATCTTCTGCTGCTAGCATAGCGCTAATTGTAAATAAACTTGAATCCTGCTGTAGGGAAAAATTGCTACAAATTCCTTGGACTAAACCCAACTCTTCCCGTAACTCTCTAACCAGTCTAGAACTTCGCCCATCAGCGAGCAGCACTGACAATAAATCTAATCCATAAGCATCATCTATTCCATCTACTCCCGGACCGATCCAAGCCATTGTGAGGCGACCTTGTTCTAAACGAGGTAAACATATTTCCTGGCGACGAACAGTAGTAATAAGTGGTTCCGCTTCTATTTTCGCCCTGGGACAGTTACAACTTTTTTCTGTAAACTTTTCAAAAGCTTTGCTTACTAACTCTATAGCGTGCGATCGCTCTATTCCTCCAACAACAACCACCGCCATATTTTCTGGTTGATAATGATTTTGGTGAAAACAGCGCATCTCATCAACTTTTCGCTGTCTAAGTAGCTCTTCAGTCCCCATAATTGAACGTCGATAAGGATGATGTTGGTAAACGTTCTCCATTACTGCTTGAAAACCTAACGAGTCAGGACAATCTTGTGATTCGCGTATTTCTTCAAGTACAACTTCTAGTTCCCTATTAAATTCTGATTCTGGAATCGAAGCACGCAATAATAACTCTGCCAGTGCCGATACTATCTCTTCTATATATTGAGCTGCAGTGGTGACGAAAAAGTGAGCATAGTCGTGACTTGTGGCTGCATTTGCCATCCCACCATGATTTTCAATGATTTGATCGAATATACCGGGGCCTAATTTTTCCGTGCCCTTAAAAATCATGTGTTCTAGAAAATGAGCCATCCCAGACCAATGATCTGGTTCTTCCCTAGCGCCAGCCCTTACCCAAACATCCAGAACTACAACAGGGGTTGTGGGAATATACTGATGAATAATTGTTAAACCATTCTCCAGCTTAACTAAATTAACTGGAAAGTTCGGACTGTAAGTTGCTACAGACAATTGTTTTAATATAAAAATTTAGTCTAGTTTATCCATATATGTTTTAAAGCTTTCTCATTGAGAAATTTGTAAAATTTAATACTAATCTCAAATCCGCTTACTTTGGAGAATAAAGTTATAGCGCTACGCAAAAACTCCCATTTTGGTAGGGGTTTTGTCTCCAAACCCCTACGGGGAATGAATTCTACCGATACCACCTAATTTGATATAATGTCGTGTCTATTTGAATACCTACAAGACAAATTTTACAGGGGTTTACCTCCAGGGTATACCAAAGTAGGGACCTTGCATGCAACGTCCCTACAAGGTTTTGGTTCTGGCTATGTAGTTCATCAAGAGCGAAAAGCGCTGTAGGGAACAGGGAGTAGGAAGCAAGGGAAAATTTGTAGAAGTTCTGATTCCTGAAAGCTGAAAGCTTGAAAAAAAGCGTAGTCAAATCTCAAAAAATGATTGACTACGCTGAAGATTAAATATTAGATTCAACTGCCTTAGTTTTACTTCTAAGTGCAGTTACAAAACGTTTTATTAGAACTCTGAACTACCCACGATAATATCATCACGACGGACATTACCAATATTCACACCAGTAACATTTTCACCACCAAATGTACTGATGAAGACTGGTTGACCAGGACCAGGAACAGTTTGAACAAAAGTTGCAGCCTGATCTGGATTTAGGTCTTGCCGAACTGTATAACTAGCATCTGCTAAGTTTGAGAAGCCATAGTTACCGTTGACATCACTAGCAACAAATATTTCATCAGCATCTCGAACAGAGTTGTTATTCTGATCGAAGTAAATAACAATTCCACCAATACCAGGTTCACCAGCATCTAGGAAACCGTTGCCATTCAGGTCTTCAAAAGTTACCCCACTAATACTACCAGTACCTGTTGTTGTTGGTGGTGGTGGTGGGGGTGCTATAGGTGGTAAAGGTTGTGGGTTAGTGCTGTTACCAAAGTTGACAAAGTTAGCATCATCTCCTGCAAACAGTGTAACAGTTGGGTCTTGATTAGTTTGGAATAGACCTGGTGGTGGCACCTGTCGAACTGTATAAGTACCAGGTGGTAAATCTGTAAAGTCATATACTCCCAACGAATCTGTGACTGCAGTACGTTCCTCATTATCTAGTATGAGGTTACCGTTGCGATCTAAGAATACTGTTACACCAGGGATACCTGTTTCTACAAAACCAGGTGTACCATCTGGTCCTGGAGGAATATTATCAATTAGACCATTACCATTAATATCGTTGAAAACAATACCACCAAGGTCTACAAAAGGAAGCACAGCAGGTTCTAAATTTGTGGGATTGTTAGCAAAGTTAACAAAGTCAGCGTTATCCCCAGCTGCCAAGGTGACTACAACAGGACTTGGAACATTAGAGTCAGTGAAACCAGGTCGTGGTTCCTGACGAACAACATAAGTTCCTGGATCTACATTCGGGATATCATAGCGACCAAATTGGTCAGTGAAAGCAAATCGTTCACCATCATCTCGTTCCCCATTCTCATTAGCATCTATGTAGATAGTAACATTAGGTAGTTGAAGTTCACCTGGATCTGCCTGACCATCACCGTTATCATCTATAAATGCAATACCAGAAATATTAGCACGGGCAGCAGGAGGAAGTACCGGAGACTGCCCAAAGTCAATTACTTGGTTAGAGTTCCCAAACTCGTCAACAGTAATTGTCAGATCCGTTAGAGTTGTAGGAACAAACCCTTGTGAAACTGCAGTTGGATCGTTTGGATCTGTAGGAGGTATAACATCTCGTGGTATCAGTCGTAATGTGTAAGTACCTGGGGACAAACCAACAATTGCATAGTCTCCGTTGGTATCTGTGAAGGTATTAGGTTCAATATCTGGGTTGTCAAGAATGCCATTGTTGTTGATATCAACATAGATCTGGAAACCAGGAACACCCCTTTCTACAAATTCATCAGGGTCAAGGATACCATTACCATTAGCATCGCTAAAGTCTTGAATACCATTACTGTTAAAGTCTTCAAAGACAGTTCCCGTAATTATGGTTTGCGGTTGATTTCCAAAGTTGTAAACAACACTGCTACCACCGCCAACAGTTACAACTGCTGGTGGAGTAGTTTGAGTGAACCCTGTACGAATAACTTGTAGAAGCGGAAATGATCCTGATACATCAGGAGGTATATTTAAACCATAAGTACCACCAGGACCACTAATTTGGTTAGGTTCAAATCCTTGTATCCTGCCGTCTTGGTGGGTATCCAAAAATACTTCAACACCAGGTAAACCGACTTCCCCTTTTAGAGGTTCAAATAGTCCGTTACCGTTGTTGTCAGCAAATACAATACCACTAACAGTATTTGGCTGTGGTGATCTGACGTTAACACCGAGATCAATATCAGTGATACTTTGACCAAAGGGAAGATTAATTGGAGTTGGTGTGATATTCGGGCCTGGTGCTACATCACCGACAGTAACATTAATAATTGGGCGAGTTGCAGTTAGGAATAAGTTTTCTTGCTGAACTACATCAACTGTATAATTACCAGGAGTTACACCATTAAATATGTAACGACCATCAGGATCTGTGAAGGTTTCAGGTTCATCTAGATCGAGTACACCATCGCCATCTACATCTTCGCCTTCATCTAGTACCCCATTACCATTTACATCTTCAGCACTATCAAGCGTCCCATCACCATCTATATCTAGGAAAACTTGAGCAGTTGGAATACCTGCTTCCCCTGAATCCTGAACTCCACTGTTATTACTGTCAGTAAAGATGATACCACTAATAAGGGTGTTCGGGTCAAAGATACTGGTATCGCCAAAGTTATAGACGACAGTCTGACCAGGAACAAGTGAAACTAGGGGAGTAGGAGTAGTGTTAACAAAACCAGCAGGTGGTGTTTCTAATACTCTGAAGTTTCCTGGTGGTAATGTAAACCGATATTCCCCGTTAGTATCTGTGCGGGTAACTGGTTCATTAGCATCTGGTAGACCATTATCATTGAGGTCTACAAAAAATTCGACATCTATGAGTCTTGGTTCGTCTGGACCTGCTAAACCGTCTGCATTGCGATCGTCAAATTTAACCCCAGTAATTGTACCTCTGCTATCAGTATCTACGAAAGGTGGAGTTGGTGGAGGAACTGGACCTGGTGGAGGAACTGGACCTGGTGGAGGAATTATTCCTTGTTCTGGTTGGTTGCCAATATTAACGAAATCAACATTTTGACCGTCAGCTAAGTTAATTACTGGATCTGGAGTGGTTTGGGTGAAACCTGGTTGCTGAACTTCCCTGACCACATAAGTAGCAGGTGCTAAACTTGTCAAGCTATAGCGACCATCTGCATTAGTAATAGATGTGGGTTCACCAGAGTCTAGAACATTGTTATCATTCAGGTCTAGATAAATAGTGAATCCAGCTAGACCAGCTTCGTTAGGTTCGACTTGATTATTACCATTGATGTCATTAAATTTAACACCACTGATTGTGCCTCCTCCTGTTACTTGACTAGCAGACCTAGAACCTTCTATTGCACCTGCATCAGTATTAGTTGTACCATCTGTTGTACCTGCATCAGTGTTAGTCGTACCATCTGTTGTACCTGCATCGCCACCATCTATAGCTGGAGGTGGTTCTGGAGCTGTAGCTGGAGGTGGTTCTGGCACTGGTAATGTTACTGGACCATCAGGACCATCAGGACCTTCTGGAGCAGGTGGGGCGATCGCAACATTACCCACATTCAATACAATAGGTGCATCGCCTAGTAGAGTGTTAATCGGTTCAATTATACTAATTTCCTGATCAGGAGTAGTTTTTACAAAACCGGGTTGAGGTATTTCCCGTAAAAAGTAAGTTCCTATTGGAGGATTATTAAAGCTAAAGTCACCATTCGCATTTGATATTGAAGCTGGTTCATTAGGGTCTAGTACATTGTTGCCATTCTGGTCTAAATAGAGAGTAAAGTTAGCTAAACCAGGTTCTCCTGGGTCTAATACTCCATTGGAATTAAAATCATTAAATTTATTACCAATTAAATCACCCCGAAGCAAAGGAGTAGCAGGAGCTTGACCTATATTAACAAAATTAGCATCTTCTCCACTGGTGACAGCAATAACTGGATCTGCTGTTGTTTGAGTAAAACCAGGTTGGGGTACTACTCTGACAACGTAAGTATCTGGAGGTAAGGTATTAAAACTATATTGACCTTGATCGCCAGTAATTCTGAAAGGTTCCTCTGGGTCAAAGATACCATTTTCATTGAGGTCTAGATAAACAGTGGAGTTAGATAAACCGATATCTCCTGGATCGATGGCACCATTAGAATTATTATCTAAGAAATTAATACCTGATATGGCGTTGATTTCAGCATTACCAAAGTTAACACCTAATAAAGTTTCCCCACTAGGTACATCAACAGTCCGAGAATCTGTTGTTAAATTAAATCCTAGTTGTTGTTCTGCTTCCCGAATAGTGATGCGGGTTGCTGGGAGATTAGGTAAGAAATAAACACCATTTTCGTCAGTGACATCAAATGGTTCTCCTGGATCTAAAAGATGATTACTATTGAGGTCTGCATAGATAGTAAAGTTTGGTATACCAGGCTCATCAGGTTCTAAGATGCCATTAGCATTGAGGTCTAGGTATTTAACACCTTCAACATTACCGGTACCACTAGGAGTAATTAAACCAATATCTACAACTACATTTGGTATTTCTTCTTCTGTTCCAGTGAAGACGATGACTGGATTAGGAGTTGTTCTGGCTTCATCTGGTTCCCGAATAACATCAACATTAAATAGACCAGGTGTGACTTCTATGAATGAGTAAGAACCAAATTCATCGGTTACACTGATAACTTCTCCTGCATCTAAAATTCCATTTCTGTTACCATCAAGAAATACTTCGATGCCAGAAATTCCAGGTTCATTAGAGTCACGAACACCATTAATATTTAGGTCTTCAAATAATACACCACTAATATTACCTCTGCCTGGGCCAATTGTAGCGTTACCAAAGGGAACATCTGAAGCAGTAGGTTGCTCTGGACTCAGACTAATAAATATAGGGTCTGGGATAGTTTGAACGAAACCTGGTTGCTGTATTTCCCGAATAGTGTAAGTTGCATTTAAGGGTAGGCCAGTAAAATTAAAGCTACCATCATCCCCACTAATTGATGAGGGTTCACCAGGATCTAACAGATTATTATTATTTTGGTCTAAGTATATAGTAAATCCAGGTAAGCCTGGTTCTGCGGGGTCGCGAAAGCCGTTACGGTTAAAGTCATTGTATTTCACACCAGAAATACTACCCAGGCCAGAAGGTGGAGGAACGGGACCTCCTACAGTGCTACCAAGGGCTATCCGGCTCTCTCTGACCATAGTCCCACCGACTATGTTGACTACAACTGGCTCTGGAGTAGTTGTAAAAGTACCAATGGGGGGGTTCTGTCTGACGAAATATTCCCCGTCTACTAATCCCAGAAAGCTATAGACACCATCCGAACGACTAATATTAGATAGTTCATTGGGGTCTTGAATACCATTATTATTTTGATCTAAATAGACTGTAATATCAGAGACTAATGGCTCTTGCGTATCAAAAACTCCGTCACCATCTAAATCATTAAATGTGACACCTACTATTGTACCGCTCCCGCCTAATTGGCTGGCCGTTCTTGTTTCTTCTGTGCTCACGTTCTAACTCCTCCACCTATAAATTATGCCAATAGTGATTTTGTTGTAACTAATGGCTAAAAACCACTAAATCAAGAATACAGATATAACCTTAAATCAATATGATACTTATCACCCATGACAAGTAAAGCTAAAGCGTAGACGCTGAGGATTATATCAGGTTGATAAGAATGTGACAATTAGATTGGTACATTGGAAAATAATATGGTATGAAAATCAAATTTTAAGGCCATAAGCAATTTTTAACTATTGAATTCTTTGTAATATTAAGCACCCCCTCTCGAAATTAGGGGGGTGCTTTCTGGTGTCGGGACGTTGATCACCCCTGACAAGTTCCGATAGCAGAGAAAATTTATCCTCTTTCCCAACAAGAATCCTTAACCACTAATAGTTTAAGATTTATCAAAAAAGCTAACTCTTGACATTTTAAATATCAAGTTCAAAGTATTTTCTCTGTCTAATCTTTAATTTTGCTGATTACCTAAAGCTGATAGTGAAGACTTTTGTTAACTAAAAGTTAACTTTTGAGCTGACTTAGTAGGCATCTTGTAACTCGTAGAACTCAGGAGAAATATAATCCTTACGCAACGGCCAACCCACCCAATCTTCTGGCATCAAAATCCGTTTCAGATTAGGATGTCCTTCATAGATAATGCCATACATATCATAGGACTCCCGCTCTTGGAAATCTGCAGACTTCCAAATCCAGTAAACTGAAGGAACTCTAGGGTCGTCCCTGGGAATAAATACCTTTAAGCGTATTTCTTCTGGTTGGTCTACATCGTCGGTCACTTTTACCAAGTGATACATACTTACTAAGTCTTCGCCTGGTCCAGCGTCATAAGCACATTGACATTGCAAGTAGTTAAATCCATAAGCATACAAAGCTGTGGCTAGGGGGATGAGAAAATCCCTGTCAGCTTTGATCATTTCTACTCCCAAATGATCGGGTTCTAAAAATTCATGCTCAAAGCCATTCTCACTTAGCCATTTTGAAACTTTACCCGCTTCAATTATCGGGGCTTCTGATTCCTTTTGTCCTTCTGATTCAGCCACGGTTTACCTCCTCTTTTTGTGCAGCTTGTAGTGCAGGTGGTACTGGCATACCTATTGCTTCTCTCAGCTCTTTTGGCGGTGTTTGACGGTCTGATGTTTGTAGATACTGACCATTGAGAATTGGTTCAACCACTTTCATGTTGTGGTTAACAGTATAGTAACGATGTACTTGCTGCAATTTAGCCCGTTCTTGCAAAGAATCATTAGCAATTTTTTTACGGAGCTTGATGATAGCATCAATAATGGCCTCTGGACGAGGTGGACAGCCAGGAATATAAACATCTACAGGAATTAGTTTATCGACTCCACGAACTGCTGTAGGTGAGTCCATGCTGAACATACCGCCAGTAATTGTACAAGCACCCATGGCAATGACATATTTAGGTTCTGGCATTTGCTCGTAAAGACGCACCAAAGCAGGAGCGTATTTCATGGTGATTGTACCTGCCGTAATTAGCAAGTCTGCTTGTCTGGGGCTAGAACGTGGGACTAAGCCAAAGCGGTCAAAGTCAAATCTAGAACCGATAAGAGCTGCAAACTCAATGAAGCAGCAGGCTGTGCCATACAATAGAGGCCACAAACTCGAAAGTCGTGCCCAGTTATAAAGGTCATCAACTGTCGTTAAGACAACATTTTCTGAAAGTTCTTGAGTAACTTTGGGGGGTTGCTCAATAGGATTAATGATTTTTTGGTTTGGATTAGAACTTAAGACCATTCCAAAGCTCCTTTGCGCCATGCGTATACTAGAGCAATCACTAAGATTGCGATGAAAATCAGGGCTTCTATAAAAGCTAGTAGTCCCAACTGATGAAAGGCCACTGCCCAAGGGTAGAGAAATACTGTCTCTACGTCAAATATGACGAAGATGAGGGCAAACATATAATAACGAATGTTGAACTGTATCCAAGCTCCACCAATGGGTTCTACCCCTGATTCATAGGTGGTTCGTCGCTCTGGGCCACGAGTTTTGGGCCGCAGTAGTTTAGATGCAGTTAAGGCAAGGATTGGTACTAGGCTGCTAATTAGTAGAAAGCCTAAAAAATACTCGTAACCACTTAGAACAAACACAATTAACCTACATTTTCTAAATAAATAGGACTCTTCTCTGTGAACATTATAGAGATCCCATGGGTAATTCTGCTGCCAATCTAGATTAAAAGTCAAAACTTAAAAGTTTGAAAAAATTCTCTAGCTAATCAAATAGTCCTATGCTTAATTACACCAATTCTGTAATAATATTTAAAGATATTCTCATAATCGCCAGTAAAATCCTTTGGAACTATGAGTGAGGAAACCACTGAGGTAAACATCCAGGAACCAGATCGGTATGAATGCCGAGCCTGTGGATATGTATACGAACCAAAAAAAGGAAGTTCTGCTGGCAAAATTCCGCCAGGAACTGCTTTTGAAGATTTGTCACCGGGTTGGCGTTGTCCTGTTTGTGGAGCGTCTAAACCTCAATTTGTGAATGTTGGACCAACTGAAGGTCCTTCGGGATTTAAAGAAAATCTTGGCTATGGTTTTGGTGTTAATACTCTCACACCAAGTCAGAAAAATATTCTGATTTTTGGTGCTTTGGCACTAGGATTTGTCTTTTTTCTGAGCTTATATGGTTTACGATAAGATGGCCTAATGGCCAATAAATGATGAAATGTGATGCAATCAATAGTAAAATTCTGGAAAAAAATTTTCATAATACTTGCAGCAGTTATACTTTGTAGCGGTTGCAAAAATGCTTTCTTGCCTGCTATAAGTTACAATCCCTGGGAAGTGATTCAACTACCAACGCAGGCTAAATTATTTGATATTGGATTTACAGGTAACCAAAATCATGGTTGGATTGTCGGGGGTGATGCTACACTCCTCGAAACTACTGATGGTGGTGAAACTTGGCAACCTAAAAGTATCGATCTAAATGAAAAAAGTCGCTTGACATCAGTAAGTTTTGATGGTAAAGAAGGATGGATTGTAGGAGAGCCTTCTTTACTTTTACATTCTGATGATGAAGGAGAATCCTGGAATCGTATTCCTCTGAGTTCTAAGTTACCAGGCGCTCCTAATACTATTGTGGCACTGGGGCCAAACTCTGCGGAAATGACTACTGATGTAGGAGCTATCTATCAAACTGAAGATGGAGGCTTACATTGGCGAGCGCAAGTAGAAGATGCTGTGGGGGTAATTAGAAATCTTTCCCGTTCTTCTGATGGCAAGTATATTGCGGTTTCAGCAAAGGGAAATTTTTATTCTACTTGGGAACCAGGGGAAAAATCTTGGACACCTCATAACCGTGAAAACTCCCGCCGTTTGGAAAATATGGGGTTTGCTGATGATGGTAGTTTGTGGATGTTGGCAAGAGGTGGCGAACTGCGATTTGGTGATCTGGAAAACATCGAAGAGTGGGGAGAACCTATTAATCCTGAGTATGCCACAAGTTGGGGTCTGTTAGATTTGGCTTATAGAACTCCTGATGAAATTTGGGTTTCTGGTGGTAGTGGTAATTTACTTCGCAGTACCGATGGTGGTCAGACTTGGGAAAAAGACCGTGAAGTGGAAGATGTTCCAGAAAATTTCTACAAGATTGTATTTTTTAATCCAGAAACAGGTTTTATCTTGGGTCAAAGAGGAACTGTGCTGAAATATAATGGTTCTGTAGTTCCAGAAGCAGCTTGAAGCAGCAATAATGCTTCCCATAACTAGTGCTTTTAATTTTTGGCAACAGCTAAAACGGACTACAACATCTGATCAAAAAATTGGGAGCAAAGTTATTAATTATAACTTAATTGAGTAGTATTACTCAGATATAAAATGTGATTTCTGTATGTTGTTTAAGTTGCTTCAATTTAGGCATTATATGTTAAAATTGATCCCGTCTGGCTAAACAATAAAAATGACAGATGTAAAGAAGACAAAAAATTAGTCGATCTTTACCCTTAACAAAGACAAAAAACTCATCAACTCATGCCATTAACAATCAGGGTATGAGGTAATTGAGAAAATTTTTAAGACTATCATAAAATGATGGTTTGAAATTATTTGGAGGATAAAATTACATGGCTGGTGGCAGTACAGGTGAACGTCCATTTGGAGACATTATCACAAGCATTCGTTATTGGGTGATTCATAGTATCACTATTCCAGCTCTGTTTATTGCAGGTTGGCTATTTGTAAGTACAGGTTTGGCTTACGATGTTTTCGGTACACCTAGACCCAACGAGTATTACACTCAAGAAAGACAAGAATTACCGATTTTATCAGACCGTTTTGAAACTAAGAAACAACTAGATGAATATATCGGTAAATAGTTAAAAAGGAGATTTTTATTATGACTAGCGGAAATCCAAATCAACCAGTTAGCTATCCAATTTTTACTGTTAGATGGTTAGCAGTTCATACTCTTGGTGTACCTACAGTTTTCTTTTTAGGTGCCATTGCAGCTATGCAGTTTATCCAAAGATAGGAGTATAATATTATGCCTTTAGACCGTAATACTAATACTAATCAGCAACCAGTAGAATTAAACCGTACTTCTCTCTATCTTGGTCTGCTCTTAGTTTTTGTTCTTGGTATTCTGTTTTCTAGTTATTTCTTTAACTAATTCGGAAACCAGAGAAAGGAAATTTATAGATATATATGTCACCCTTTTTTGGGTGATGTGTAGCTTCAAAAGTTCGGTAGAATGTTTACAAGTAAATTGTTAACAAATTTTCTTGAAATAGTAGTTAATTTTGAAATAATGAGGTGAAATATTATGATGTCTGAACCAGGTAGAATTCCTTTATGGTTAGTTGCTACTGTTGCCGGAACTGGTGTACTTGTAGTAGTTGGTCTTTTCTTTTATGGTGCCTATGTTGGTGTAGGTTCTTCTTTATAAGAAAGATTTGAAGTTTGATTTTGTTAAATAATCTCACTCTTTTGAGAGTGGGATTATTTTTTTTTGAGATTGACTAACGGTATAGAAAAATTCTAACGCTACGCGCTAGGGAACAGGGAAGAGGGAACAGGGAACAGTAGACTTGAAAATGGTTCCAGGATTTATAACTGTCCTAACCGGAATGCGTAGTGCTATAAATTTAATCCGATGATGAAAAGCTAGTTTGTCATAATAATTTTAACCATTCTGCATTTTTCTTTCTGCCTTACCCTGACAATAAACCTTCTTTCTGAACTGAATTTAGTACACTGATTTCGGGAAGGACAGTTCCTAAGAATAAATCGTGACCATGCCAAAAATACCCAACGTGTAATCATGGAAAATAAAGCGATCGCTTCTAGTGACTTGGGTTGGTGTTTCTTACTTTCTGAAAAGGTTTAGTAATTTCCCAAAAATTCAGATACCGCTTTTGAGTGACATTGAAGGGAAAATGTACTCTGTCTGTTGAATTTTGCGATCGCGACAAACCAAAGTTCAATACCTCAATATAGCCAATAAGTTAGGGGTTTTTGGCTGCAGTCGTGAGAACTCCTTGAGGTTCCCAATTAAATTAGTATTAGAGCATAGTTGATATTGATGCCATATATCATATAATTAACTATCACGTCCTAATTTTTAATAATGAGTTCTTTGACTACAGCTAAAACAATTGGTTCAATTTATTGTGTAGGTCGTAATTATGCCGATCATGCAAAAGAGTTAAACAACCCTGTTCCGAAAGAACCAATAATTTTCACAAAATCTCCTGCGTGTATTGTACCATTTGAAGGAAAGATATTGTTACCTCTTAATTTAGGACGATGCGATTATGAAACAGAGATTGCAGTCCAACTTGGCAATGATTTGTATCAGGGGGATAGAAACCAGGTCTTAGAAGTAGTGAGTGATGTTGGTATTGCTCTAGATTTGACTCTTCGCGATAAACAAAATGAGTTGAGGGCTAAAAAGTATCCTTGGGACTTAGCTAAAAGTTTTGCCAATGCTTGTCCATTGTCAAAGTTGAGGAAAGTCGATCATGTCACAGAATTAGAAGAACTGGAAATCAGACTGGAAGTAAACGGTGAGGTTCGTCAACAAGGATCTACCAAACAAATGTTATTTTCAATTCAAGACCTGCTTTGTTTCATTAGTCAGCAGATACCGCTACGTTCAGGGGATATTATTTTAACTGGGACTCCAGCTAATGTTGGGCCTCTCAATAATAATGATTATTTGGTTGCTTTTCTCAATGGGGAAGTTATAGCAGAGGCTGAGATTATCAGAAAGTAACGGCAATAGTTATCCTTACAGTTCAACAAAATAATCGGGAAATTATACGCCACATTATAGCAGTGCTGCATAAGTCTTGTAGCTAACAAAAAACCGATAAGTTTCCAGCAAAAGTATTAAAATGATCGGCATTTATTATGAACTTAGTAACAGTTTTAGGATTACTAGCAGGTAGTTTAACCACTATTTCATTTTTACCTCAAGTTATCAAAACTTGGCGCACTCGCTCCACAAAAGATATATCCTTAGAGATGTTTGCTATTTTCTGTTCTGGTGTATTAATCTGGATAATTTATGGCATTCTGGTTAAAGATATACCAGTTATTTTTACTAATGTTGCTACTTTGACTTTAGCTTCACCGATTTTATTTTTTAAAATTAAATATAAATAGTCAAATAGACTTTTTAGACAGCAGATTTTATCTGATTTGAGCAACAGCTCTTACAGACAGGATGCCTGTGTTACAAATGATAATTGGTTAAGATAATTCAATAATGGATAATGGATAATGGATAATGGATAATTGATAATTACCTCTCCCTAAAAGGAAGAGGATTGAATAAAAGGAAAATTTTTTTTGTTTCTCCTTTAAAGGAGAGGCTTTAAACCTTAATTATTCGGTAATGTTCGGTTATATTTAGTTAAAACAAAAATTTTCTATGGATAAAGATGAATATGAAATTCGGGTGCAACATTTTTCTATTCTCAAGTCTAAGTATCGCGCAAATAAATATAAAAATTCATCTCCTTTAAGTTTTCTATATCTCATACTTAGAAGAGTTGATTTTGGCACTTCAATTACAGAGGTAGAATTTCAATACTTAGAAGCACATCAACTTTTTGAAACTATCAAATTAATTAAGTTAGAGCTTAACTTAGAGCAGTACAAGAACGCTGAGGTTAAAAGATTAGAAAATGAGTTATTAGGTCTCAAAGAAAAATATAAAGTACCAAAAAATGTGGAATTTGATTTTTTGCATCCGCTACTTTTTAAACTTGATACTGAAAATATATTAACTGGTTCAGAAATTAAATTACTTGAAGATTATAATCTTAGGAAAACTTTAGCGATCGCTAGTAATATCACAGAATTTGCCAAATTAAAGATTAAATACTATGCCACTAAGTATGAAGATTTTTCCCAGGATACACCATTGTTATTTATCCTCAAAAAACTCGACTTAAGAGAGAAATTAAGTGCGGAAGAATCTAATTGGTTATTGGAAAATGATTTCTTGGAAACTCTAGAAATTTATTCAAAGCAGGAGAAACAAAAAGAGGCTGAAGCTAAGTTTGCAAAACTGAAAGATAAGTATCAAGCTACTAAATATTCGGATAAATCTATCTCTAGTCCATTATTTTCAATATTGGAAAAACTAGAGAAGGAAACTATTCTCGAACTATCGGAATTAAGTTGGTTAAAAGACAATCAGCTAACTGAGACATTTTCTATTGCGGAGAAACAAGAACAAAAAAGAGAATTTACTAAACTCAAGAAAAAATACAAAGTGACTGAATTTGAAGACTCGTCACCTGATAGTAATTTGTATAAAATTCTCCAAAAAAACGAGCAAGTTTGTCAATTAACAGAGGCAGATATTGATTGGTTAAAGTCATATAATTTGACTAAAATTATTAAAGTAGCTGAAGACAAATATTTGGAAAAAGATTGGATAAGACTCGAAGATAAATATGTAGCTAAAGACCGGGAATTAAAATTCGATCCCTTCTACAATATTCTTAGTAAACTAGATAAAGGAGAGCGATTAGACAAATTAATGTTTACTCAGTTAACAACTGAGAATTTGCTAATTCCTGGTAGTAAGATTACAACTACTTATTATTGGATTGAGGCTAGTTTTTTTGAGAAAGAATTTAAAAGAACTAAAGATAAATGGCTAATTCCCAAAATTAGTAGTTACTGGCGTAAGGCAAATCTAGCATTAAAAGCATTAGAAATTACAAGTAAAAGTAAAGTCGATTTAGAGAAATTAAAAGATAAAGACCTTAAGGCTAGAATACTTGTAACTAGAGGCGCTGCTTTTAGAGATATTCACGACTTAAATGAAGCTCAAAATTCTGCTTTACAAGCTCATAAAATTGATTCTAATAGTCATCATCGTTGTACTTTATTGGGGGCTATTTGTTATGGTTTAGGAAAATATGGAGATGAAGATTATTGGTTTGAAGAGGCACGAAAAAGGGCGTTGCACAGTGACGAATGATTCTGGATTCTGGATGCCTGAATTTGGGATTAGGAAATTACTAAAATAATTAGTTAATGCTTTTTTTTAGTCAAAGTCTGAGCTGATTTTTTGCAGTATCATTCCATAATGTGCAACTCCCGAAAAAGAGGAGCTAATCTAAAAGACATTGATAAAGAAATTAAGCGATTAGTTAAAGAGACTAGCAACAAGAATAAGCGGAGAGAAATTATAGAATATCTACTAAAAAAAGATAAAAGGAAATATGCTTGGACTAGAAAATATCTAAAAAATTAATTAATATAAGCTTAGGCGAGACAATTAATTAACAAAAAGTAGATGATGATTAATTGCTGGTTATAAAGGCTAGGGAATGATAGATATTTTTCTACAAAAGAGGTCTCCTGTTAACCTATCCGATAAAGGGCAGAATTATTCTCATAAATTTTGAGTATTTCCTAGTACAGCAATTATTTTGAAAATTCTATAAAATTATGATTGAGTAATCATAATTTTTATTAAGGGTTAGGTAAAGCTATGGCAAGCAGGATGCCTATGCTACAAATGATAAACTTATAACTGTTTAAATATGTCTAATAATCTATTTAATACTGAAAAATTACTCTTCACTCCAGCTACTCCTGAATCTAATGCTATTCCAATTATTTTTGCTTTTCCTAATGAATATACTGTAGGAATAACAAGTCTTGGTTATCAGATTGTTTGGGCAACTTTGGCAATGCGTTCTGATTTACAAGTTAGTCGCTTATTTACTGATATTAATGAATCTCTGCCACAAGAAGCAGAGTTATTTGGTTTTTCTCTTTCTTGGGAACTTGATTATGTCAATATTTTCAATATTTTAGAGTCTTTAGAAATTCCTATTAGAGCTAAAAATCGTTTGGGAAAAAATTATCCTATTGTATTTGGTGGCGGACCTGTTTTAACGGCTAACCCGGAACCTTTTGCTGATTTTTTTGATGTGATTTTATTGGGAGATGGAGAAAATTTATTGGGAGATTTTATTGACGCTTATAAAGAAGTTAGAGGTGCGGAAAAACAAGTACAATTAAAACGTTTGGCTCAAGTGTCTGGGGTTTATATTCCTAGTCTTTATCAGGTAACTTATGAAAGTGCTGATGGTGCTATTAAATCTATTGAACCTATAGATAAAGATATTCCTGCTGTGGTGCAAAAACAAACTTATCGAGGTAATACTTTATCTGCTTCTACTGTGGTGACTGAAAAGGCAGCTTGGGAAAATATTTTTATGGTAGAAGTGGTGAGAAGTTGCCCGGAAATGTGTCGTTTTTGTTTGGCAAGTTATCTGACTTTACCGTTTAGAACTGCTAGTTTAGAAGGGTCTCTTATTCCTGCTATTGAAAAGGGATTAACTGTGACAAAACGTTTGGGTTTATTGGGAGCTTCTGTTACTCAACATCCTGAATTTGAGAGTTTATTAGATTATTTATCTCAGTCAAAATATGATGATATTCGGTTAAGTATTGCATCGGTAAGAACAAATACGGTGACGGAAAAATTGGCAAAAATTTTAAGTAATAGGGATACAAAGTCAATTACTATTGCTGTGGAAAGTGGCAGTTCTCGCCTCCGCCAAATTATCAATAAAAAGTTGGAAAATGAGGAAATTATTGAAGCTGCTATTAATGCTAAAGCGGGTGGTTTAAAGGCTATTAAATTTTATGGAATGGTAGGATTGCCGGGAGAGGAAGAGGAAGATTTAGATGCTACTTTGGAGATGATGTTTAATTTGAAAAAGGCTGTTCCTGGTTTAAGATTAAGTCTGGGTTGTAGCACTTTTGTACCGAAATCTCATACGCCTTTTCAATGGTTGGGAGTAAATTCTCAGTCAGAAAAAAGGTTGAAGTTTTTGGATAAAAAATTAAGGTCAAAGGGTATTGATTTTCGCCCAGAAAGTTATAAATGGTCTGTGATTCAATGTCTGATTTCTAGGGGAGATAGAAGAATATCTGCTTTGTTAGAATTAGTGAGAAATTATGGAGATTCTTTGGGTAGTTATAAGAGAGCTTTTAAGGATTTGCGTGGGAAGTTACCGGAGTTAGATTTTTATGTTTTTAATGATTGGGAATTAGAACAGGTTTTGCCTTGGCATCATATTCAAGGTCCTCTACCTCTTTCAACTTTAAAGAAGCATTTGACAGAGGCTAATAGTTACTTTCCAGATTATAAATATAAATAAATTTAGCTAAGGGATAAGTAACTAAATTTCCTCTGTCATGCCCAATGAATCGTCACTTCTAAATCCTAAAATACTAATTCTACCTTCTACAAAAACAGTTATTCAAAAAACCCTAATTAAAAGTTGGTAATTTGGTGAGAAATAGGTGTTAAAAGAAAACCATGCCGACAATCGTCTTTACTTCCCCATCCTACAATTTGCCCATTATCATTAATTGATTCTGCTTCTCTAAGAATCCAACCAGAAGCTGGATCGACCAAATCATTCAGGTCTTGAATATTATTCAGCGTATCAGAAATAAAAGCTCGTTTCTCCCATTTTTTCTGATAGAAGTTGATTAGCTTGTCAGAATATCCGACAATTAAACCAGAGTTATTAATACTATTAGCTTGACTGTCAAAAAATTGTAAATTCATATCACCAGAAATAGTACCCAGGTCTAATGCTTTATTACCATCGTAGACAAAAGCTCGGTTACTATCTTCAGGTATTGCATGAAAACCGACTACATAACCATCACTGTTAATATCTGAACCTAAAAAACCTGGTAATTCTTGAGTACCTTTGTCACTATTCCATGTAAATGCTGTTACAATCAAATCTGATGATATAGAATAGCCAACTACTTGACCATAGTTGTTAATTGCATAAGCGCTACTTTCTACCTCACCGGGAATGCCAATATTTTGCATACCCTTGGTACTATCCCAAATAAAAGCTGCTCTTTGACCATTAGATGTTATAGAAAGACCCACTACTTGACCTAAATTATTAATACTATAAGCCTCAGTAGAAATCTCACCTTGGGTATTTAAACTTTGAATACCTTTAGTAGCATCCCAAATAAATGCTCTTTGTTGACCATTATTACAAACAGAATAGCCCACTACCTGACCATAATCATTGATACCGTAGGCGCAGCTAAAGTCACCACCTAGTGTGCCTATATCTTGCATACCTTGATTATTATCCCAGACAAAAGCCCGTTGTTCACCGTTTTTGTTAATTGAGTAGCCTACTATTTGACCATACTTATTAATATCTTTAGCCAAACTTAAAGATCCACCAAGGGTACCTAGATCGGTGACATGATACTTATAAGCAGCATTAACAGAATTAGATTTAGTGATATTAAAGCTGAGTAAGTCTGATAATCTTACTGTAGTTGTTTGAGCTTGAGATTTGAATGAAGTCATAATAATTAACCAATGAATCCAGAATTTTGTTTATGTTTTCTTGAAATTAAGTTATAAAACCTGAAAAAAGCAATAGATTAAGTTGAACTTCACCAAAAATCAGCTATTTGTCTTAGTATTAATTGAGTCATTTAATCAGCACCCGGTCTATTTTGTACTTGAAAAACATCATACATTATAAAAATTTTAATGACTAGATGATATTAGTATTTTTACTGAATCTTCATAAATTTAGGTTGATATAGGATTAGCTTTGCCAAATCTTCATATTAAAAAAAATTGATTGGTTATGAAAAACTAGCCTGTAAGTTATTTTCTGGAATCAGACTATGAGTATTGCTTAGTCATGGCAAAGCTTCAATTTTAGTTAGGAAAAAATTTACATGAATAAAAACGAGACTAATATGATTTAGTCTTTAAGGTGATGGCTTATTATCTAGCACAATATGTAAATATGAGTATATCTGAAGAGGTGACTTTACCAAATCTTCATAATTAAGCAATTTTATGGAGGAAAATTATAATGATTCTGTAAAGTTAAGTAGGTTGACGTTAAAATTGGGCGTTATTCAGAAGGCAATAGGTAACAGATAAGACCAAATATTAAAAATTTTGCTATGTTTGATTGGGTGGGAAAGGTATAGCTGAAGTCAGAAGTTTTAATTCAGAAGTCATCAGTATAATATTAAATTCACTTGAATACTTACTATATAGATAGGGGAGTAGGAAGTGTGAAAAGATTAGGGTATGGGAGATTAAATATTAAAGTATATAACAATCCGCGCATAGGTTGCGGGTAATTAAAAAGTAAATAAAAAAGTTAAAACTCCCACCTGTTACCTGTTCCCAGTTAAGTGTTCCCTAAAAAGCAGTAAGATTTTTGCCACGAATATGCGGAGGATTGCTATAGTAGTTTTTCAAAGTGTTTTAAAGATTAAAAAATGTTACATTTTCGGTATTCAACCCTAATTAATGCACCGATTGAAGTATTATGGGAATTTCACGAACGTTCCGATATTCTGCAAATACTGACCCCACCTTGGCAACCAGTTGAAATTATTCGTCGCCAAGGTGGTCTAGAAGTGGGGGCAATATCAGAATTCCATATTTATCTTGGCCCTATTCCTGTAAAATGGGTAGCTGTACATACAGAGTATGAAAAATATCGTTTGTTTACTGACGAACAAACAGAGGGGCCAATGGATAGTTGGACTCATCGTCATCAGTTTAGTGAGGAGAATGGTCAAACTAGGTTAACTGATGCGATCGCATTTTCTTTACCGGGAGAATGGTTGAGTGAATCTTTTTTAGGTTGGTGGGTAGACTCTCGACTAGAAGATATGTTTCGCTATCGCCACCAGGTAACTAAACGTGAATGTGAACAGAGTTAGAGTTATGTATCTATTGTAAGTTATTCTGTAAATTAATTAGTAGCAGGCTGCTGTTGGTTAGAGGTTGTGGAGGTATCTGCTTCTGATAGAGGTGAACGCACACACAAATAAACTAACGGACCTAAAAGTGGTATTAACGCTACCCAATACCACGGATATTTTTTCATTTCTCGCCGCTTCATATCATCTCCTAGTAAAGCAGGAAATACATGAATAAATCTAGAACTTTGCCACTGTTGAATAAAATTTTCCCAGTCTCCATCTTTTAAACCATATACTAATAATAAACTTGTTCCCACTGTTAACAAAATCCCGATAATTCGGGAATCTAATATTTTTAAAAGTCGGCTCTTTGTTCCTGAAAATTATGGGTAAGGTTTACGAAGTCCGAGGTATGGCAAAATTGCAAATGCACCTACTCCAAATGATAATCTAGAAAATAACCAAGCTGGTATAGTTTGCCCCCTGCCATCAAAAAATAATAGGCAACCGTAAATCAACGGCCATATTCCCATAATATTTCCCATAATATTAAATATAGATATAATCAGAGGATTTATATTTTCCCATTGACCTGTTGAGAGATTTTTGATTAATTCTCAGGTATCTGGTTAAATGGGTGGTGCTAGTAGAAAAGCATAAGTAATCAACCCTATCCAAAGTAACCAAAAAGCATTTTTTTTGAACATAGTCATTTGTGAATAAAATATCTTCCTTGAGCAATCTTAAAACCAAAAGTATTCTATATTAGCTTGGTTGAATTTTGTCAATGTGTTAGGGCTTATTTCCCTTGTATTGCTTAAAATTTGATTTTCCAAGCAGCAATAAATATTCAGTTTTACTGATAAATTGCAAAACAAATTGTAGTTAAATTGGATAAATTGAATGGAGCAATATTTTTGTTTATTTGTGCAAAATTAGTAAGTTAATAAACCATCATTTTTTTACGGTAAAAATCGGTCTAAAGCAGACTTTAAAGCTTCTACTTCCACATCAATATCTCCATCTTGAGTTGCCCGTGAAATACAATCAGATAGGTGGCCATCTAAAACCATGCGAGCAACTCGATCTAAAGCACCTCGAACAGCAGCAATTTGTACAAGTATATCAGGACAAGGACGGCTATCTTTAATCATTGTTTTAATACCCCTAACGTGACCCTCAATTCTTGATAATCTATTGACAAGACGTTGTAGTGATTCTTCACTATGAACATGAGGATGAGCTGAGGGATGATGGTGATCTACAGATTTTGACTCTTGTTGTCCTTGAGTATATGGTAGTTGGCTTTTTTCTTGGTTAGAAATAATCATTGATTTCTTTTTAGTGTAATATAGTATTGTTTTGGGTATTATAACACCAAAGTTACTTAATTAGTCAATGGAGTGTTAATGCTATGAAATTATTAAAATTATCTCAAATAACTACCACTATTTACTCTCATTTTTTGGCCATTTTTATGGCGATTGCGTTGATAATTTTTGCTCTACCTATACTACCAGCAATAGCAGATTCAAAACAAATTATTGCATTACCAAATTATCAATTATTAGCCCTACTGTCTGCACCAGAAAATATTAACAATACAAGTAATAGTTTTGTGACGAATGCAGTCAATAAAGTTGGGGCAGCTGTTGTCAGAATAGACACGGAGAAATTAATTCCTCGCCGGACAAATCCGTTTTTTGATGACCCTTTCTTTGAGGGTTTTTTTGGTGGAGAATTACCTCGGCAAGTTCCGCAACAAGAAGAAATATTGCGTGGTCAAGGTTCGGGTTTTATTATTGATGCTAAAGGAGTGGTTTTAACAAATGCTCATGTAGTTAATCAAGCGGATAAAGTTACTGTTACTTTAAACGATGGTAGACAGTTTATTGGTGAAGTAAAAGGTAAAGATGAAGTTACAGATTTAGCAGTAGTTGAAGTAGATACAAAAGGTACAAGTTTGCCTGTAGCAGCTTTAGGTAATTCTGACATAGTGCAAGTAGGAGATTGGGCAATAGCTGTCGGAAATCCATTAGGATTTAATAATACTGTGACTTTAGGAATTATTAGCACTTTAAAACGTCCTAGTTCAGCAGTAGGAATTCCTGATAAAAGATTAGATTTTATTCAGACTGATGCAGCGATTAATCCTGGTAATTCAGGGGGTCCTTTATTAAACGAAAAAGGTGAAGTAATAGGCATTAATACAGCAATTAGAGCTGATGCTACAGGTATTGGTTTTGCTATCCCAATTAATAAAGCGAAAGAGATTAAAGATATACTAGCTAGTGGCGGACAAGTACCTCATCCTTTTGTGGGAATTCAGATGATTACTCTGACTCCAGAAATTGCTAATGAAAATAATCAAGACTCATATTCAAATCTGATTTTACCAGAAGTAAATGGTGTTTTAGTGACAAAAGTTTTGTCTGGTACTCCAGCAGAAATAGGCGGAATTCGTAGAGGAGATGTAATAGTAGAAATTGACGCTCAACCAATAACTAGTTCCGAGCAATTACAAAGGAAAGTTGACGCAAGTGGGGTGGGTGAAAAATTGGAATTTCAAATCATCAGAGATGGTAGAAGTAAACAGTTATCTGTTGTGACTAGACAAATGCAATATTAAACATTAAAAAAATGCTAATGGCTAATTTTTGATAATCTGATTAATCATCTGAAAATTCTGATTAAAAACTCTATTAGCCATTAGCAAACTTAGTTTTATTTCGGATATTTTTAAATTCTTTAAAAGTTGCAACTGACAAGACGAGATAAAAACTGATTAACAATAATTCCCCCAAAAGGAGAATACCACCATCCCGAAGGATGACAACCTACAGGTGCTTCTAGAGTAAAATTTAGATGGTCATATTCTTGCCATTTATTATTGACGCGCCATCCAACAATATCTCCATATTTATCCATCACTTTGCGATCATATGCTCCTCCTCCCCCGACACTTTCATAAATGCGCTTTTGTACAGTAAAACCAAAGCGACCTTTACTATATTTTATCCAGAGTTTATCGATAACCTTAAGTGAGTGACAGGGATATTTACTAACATCTTCTGGAGTAAAAGATTCTAAATCTTGTCGTTGCGCTACATCTAATAGTACATTAAATGTTTCTGCATCTGCTTCCTGCCATTTAGCAGCAGCTAATAACTCTTGTAACTTACTATATCTTTGCACATCTGTCACTAACATCAGATTTTCTTCTAACTGAGAAACTCGTTCAGATAAACCTAATATTTGACTGATTTGCTCTAACTTGGCCTCAATTTTTGATAAGCGAGTGTTGAGGTCATAATCATAATTTTCTGTACTCATATTTGACCATTTTCTAAATATTTTTTCCACAATAATTCTATCTCGATTTCCAGACTAATTTCATATAGACTTATATCAATTTCATAGTAGTCAGGAGATAATTAACTAAATAGACTTTTATATAAAATCTGATTATATAGTTATCGCAATTACTATCTCTACTCAATAGAAACATTCCCTAGAATACCTCTACGTTTTTTCCATCTTTTAATCCTGCCTTGATCGTGATTTTGACTCCCGACTTAGCTCATCAAACAATAACTAATTATTCAGAATAATAGATTATTATTTATCTCAACAAAATGAACCAAAAAAAACCAAACTTAAACACTATTACTTAAAGTAGAATTATCGACCTGACTCATATAATTGACCGAAATATTCCGATTTGGTCAGGAGACCCACCTCTTGCATTTGAGACTGTGGCAAAACTCAATCGCGATTGATATTACCTGCGTAAATTTTCTTTGGGGGAACATAGCGCTACACATATTAATGCACCCAATAGTTTCTATCAAGAAAAACCGGGAATAGAAAGTTACTCTTCCACTTCCCTCGTTGTATTAGCAAATGTAATTGATATTAGATACAAAACTAAATTAAATCCAGACTCTACTTTAACCATAGATGATATTAAAAATTGGGAAAATCAACATCAAACTCTTTCTGCTGAAACATTAGTATTGCTATACACAGGTTGGCAATAAAAATGGGATAATCCCGAAGCATTTTTCAATCAAGAGGGGGAAGGTAAATGACATTTTACTGGCTTGAGTGGAGAGGCAACAAAATTATTATTATAACAACTACGAATTATCGGATTTGGTATTGATACTCATGGAGTAGAACCAGGAATTGATGATAAATTTACCACAAATAAACTAATACTTTCAAAATCAGGAATTGTTTTAGAAAATCTGAATAATCTTGACCAGTTACCACCCAGAGGGATAACATTAGTAATTGGTATTTTGCGTTTGCGGAGTGGCTCAGGAACACCTGTTTCTGTTTTGGCTTTTGTTTAATTTTAATTGCCGATTCTATATTTAATTTTTTGCCAATAGTTCCTTCACAGTAAAAGTTTTATTAGGTAAAGCTTGAATTGTCACAACTTCATCCTGCTGAAAACTTTCCACAATTTGATAAAAATCTGCAGTAGGTTGTCGGTAAATCTATTACAGTAGTCGAAGGAAAGGTTAGGAAAGAGTAAAAGCCTAAAATTCAGACAATGCAATATTTTTCCTTATCTCCTAGATAATTAAAGCCTTATTATTTCTTCCTTCTGCTATACCAATAAAACTAAGATAATGGTAGGGTCATTTCATTCTAGATTTTGGCAATGAATTTACTGGCTTTACAGATAGCTAAAGATGCGTTGTCTAAAGCTGGCAATAAGGTATTCTCGTAA
>JASJEE010000438.1 GCA_030064835.1 Microcoleaceae cyanobacterium MO_207.B10
TTGATAATTGATAATTACCTCTCCCTTTTAGGGAGAGGATTGACAATAATCAGGAAAAAATTTATTTTTTTTGCCCTTGAAAGGGGAGGCTTTGAACCTGAATTATTTAATTAATAATTATTAATTATCCGGTAAGATTTTATCGTAGGGGTTTGGAAACCAAACCCAAGCTAAAATGGGATTTGGAAACCAAACCCCTACAGTATTAATTTTTTCTGACTTCTCACTAATTCAAAAATTCACACCAGTAATCATTCCAACTAATAAAATAAAACCAATCCAAACATTCTGCCTAAATATCTGACCATAGGGTTTAAAAATATCTTCTTGCCTTAACTTTCCATATTGAATAAACCAAAAAACTGTGGCAATGCAAAGACTTATCCAAAAGCCAAGATGTAGTTCCATTTCTATTCCTAATAACCCCAGTAAAATAGCAGTTAAAAAGAAAAATATTCCCACAGCATAAGCAGCATATTCACCAAAAAATAGAGCGCTAGAATTCACACCCAAAAGTCGATCATCCTCCCGATCGCTCATGGCATAAACTGTATCAAAACCTAATGTCCAGACAATAGTAGCCCCCCACAATATCCAGGTGGCAATATCTAACTCAGCTACCGCAGCACTCCAACTAATTAATACAGCAAAACCCCAAGCAATAGATAACACTAACTGAGGCACTGGAAACACTCGCTTGGCCAGGGGATAACAGATAATTACTGGCACTGCTGCTACAGATAGCCAAAAACTCAGGGTGTTGAGATATAGCGCAATAACTCCCGCGCAGGCAAAGGCAATAATCGCAATGATGATACCCGTTTTAATCGTCAGGGCCCTCGAAGCTAGGGGGCGATCGCGAGTCCTCTCTACTTCTGGGTCAATATCCCGGTCCCACAAATCGTTAATTACACAACCTGCAGCACTTGTGGCTAAAGTTCCCACAATGATGACTCCTACTAGTGGAATTGGTGGCATTCCGTGGGTGGCTAAAAATACGGCCCACAGAGCGGGAATCATTAATATTAGGCGTCCAGCTGGTTTATCCCATCTCAGAAGCCTGATGACTTTCATTAAGACTGATTCTGATTGCTGGGAATTAGATTCGGTCAACATTTTCGGACTTTATTATAGATTTTAGATTATTTTTTGATTCTGTTTTAGGTGTTACACTAATTAACGGTAATTTGTCAATAGGAAAACTTGGGTTTAGTATTTCAATTTATGATTTTCCAGATTAAATAATGTAATGTTGAATTGAGAATTTAAGCAATTTGTAAATTAGGATATATTAATTATGGTTACATCTGTTCCCCTAGTAAAAATCCCTTCAATTCAGGGAGACCAAGAACGCATCTTGGCAGCAATAGATATGGGTACAAATTCTTTACACTTGGTAGTAGCAAAAATTGACCCCAGTTTACCTACTTTTACCATTATTGATCGGGATAAAGAGACGGTTAGACTTGGGGACTGCGAAGCTAAAGGTAACTTGAAGGCAGAAGTTATGGATAGAGCTATCGCCACCCTAAAGCGTTTCCAGAAAATTGCCAAAAGCGCTAATGCAGAACAAGTCATCGCCGTGGCTACCAGTGCGGTAAGGGAAGCACCTAACGGCCAAGCATTTCTCAATCGAATTGCCGATGAGTTAGACCTCTACGTTAACCTGATATCTGGCCAAGAGGAAGCTAGGCGAATTTATCTAGGGGTGCTGTCAGCAATGGAGTTTAACAATGAACCCCACATTATTATTGATATTGGGGGTGGTTCTACAGAGTTAATTTTAGGAGATAGCAATACACCACGCACCCTCAGCAGTACAAAAGTTGGAGCAGTGCGTCTGACCCAAGATTTTGTCACGACAGACCCTATTAGTAAGACTGACTTTGCCTATTTGCAAGCTTATATTCGAGGGTTGCTAGAGCGTCCCACAGAAGAATTATTAACTAATCTCAAAAAAGGTGAAAAACCTAATCTAGTAGGAACTTCTGGCACTATTGAAGCCTTAGCCACAATTGATGCTTATCAAAAATTTGGTAGCGCACCAAGTCCCCTAGCTGGTTATCAGTTTAGTTTTGCTGACTTAGAAGAGTTGGTAAGTAAGTTGAAAAAGCTGTCTATCTCCGAAAGGCAAGAGCTTCCTGGAATGTCACAAAAGCGGTCGGAAATTATTTTTGCAGGTGCTTTAGTTTTGCACGAAGCAATGAGTTTATTAGGGATGGAGTCGATAACGCTTTGCGAAAGGAGTTTGCGGGAAGGGGTAATAGTTGATTGGATGTTAAATCATGGTTTGATAGACGATAGGCTCCGTTTCCAAAGCTCAATTCGTCAGCGTAATACCTTAAAAATTGCTCAAAAATACCAGGTAAATTTGGAATATAGTGAGAGGGTTGCTGGTTGGGCGTTACGTTTATTTGACCAAACTCAGGGAATGATACATGAGTGGGGATGTGATGAACGAGAGTTATTATGGGCAGCAGGAATTTTGCATAACTGTGGTGTGTATGTGAGTCACTCGTCTCACCATAAACATTCTTATTATTTGATTAGGAATGGAGAGTTGTTGGGATATTCGGAAATAGAAATAGAGGCGATCGCTAATTTGGCTCGTTATCACCGCAAGAGTTTACCGAAGAAAAAGCACGAAAATTATTACAATTTACCAAAGAAATATCGACAAGTTGTTTCTGAGTTAAGTGCATTATTGCGGTTAGCTGTAGCTTTAGATCGGCGACAAAAAGGAGCGATCGCTGATGTGAAATGTGAGTTAAATAAAGATAAAAAGGAATTTAAGCTACGGTTGCAAGCTGTTGACTCTAAAGATGATTGTGCTTTGGAGTTATGGAGTTTGGAATATAAGAAAGAGGCATTTGAAGCAGAGTTTGGTTTAAAGTTAGTTGTAAAGTTAGAACCCTTCAACAATTAATAATTAATAATTAATAATTAATAATTAACAATTACCTCTATTGGAAAAGAAGAAGATTGGATAAAAGGAAAATTTTTTCTTATTTACCCTGAAAAGATGGAGGCGCATACCCAAAATTTTTCGGTAGTGGTGTCTGTGTAATCACACGTTCATACCAAATCAGGTTATCAAAAGCCCGTTTTCTAAACTCCTCTTTAACTCTTTAGCATATTCTCTAGTGCGGGCATCTTGCCCGCTATAGGTATAATACCAAATTCAAATAAGTAAGATAAGGTTGGCTGAAAAAGTTATAGGTTTGAATTTTAAGCTGTTGTGCATTTAGAGCAGTTATTTGTTATTTGCTTAATTAAAATGATCACCCCTACTTCAAAGTTATGAATTGCTTAAGACGCATTTTAAATGTGTCTTAGCTTATATCATGTCGGGATAATTAGTGATGAAAAAACTTATCCTCTTGCTTCAAGAGTAAATCTTTCTATTTTTCCCACTCCCCTACTCCCCTACTCCCCCGCTCCCTTACTATCTTAATCATAACTATTCAACCGGACATGATATTAGTAGTCACGAGAAATAGCCATTACAGAGTCAGTAGAAAAAAATTTTAGCTCAATTTTTCCGTCCTTATCTGCTAAAATCTGACACTTTTTTCTGTGAAAAAAGGCTAAAACTTTATCTCTAAATGCTTTGAGATTTAATCAGCAATCCCTAATATACTTAAGGTTAATTCCCTCTACTTGACGACTCTATTTACAAGTTCAATGTAGGAAAAATTTTGATAATTGATATTAGTTGAATAATCACCCATTCTTTATCTGTAAAACTACATAAAATTGCTTTAACTTAACCATTTCCTTTCTGCTGTCCAATGCCTATCTGAAGATTGATAAATTTTCATATCTTTAATACCAGCATCTTTGAATATTTTCTCTACTTCAGTAATAGTAAAAGCTGCTTGTAAAGAGTTTCTAAATAATTCCTTTTGATGTCCGTCGCAATCTCCAGCATACTGATTCATCAATTCATCTCTTAGTTCTGGAGTTTCTGGGCGAAGTAAGTCTCGTATAAATATTGCACCTCCAGACTTCAACACTCTCTTAACTTCCAGAAAAAATGGTAAAGGGTTTGGCAAATGGTGAACAATACTGTTAGAAATTACCATCTCAAAATGATGCTCTGGATAGGGGAGTTTTTTGGCATCTACTAATTCTAATTTTATCTGAGATTTTAATTCGGAGTTTTCAATATTTCTCTCTCCAATACTCAGCATATTTTTTGATAAATCAATACCAATAATTTGCCATTCTGGTTGTTGCTGACAAATTAAGATAGGTATTCTCGCAGTACCTGTACCTGCATCTAAAATTAATCCCTGTTTCGGACCGATTTCTACGGTGTTTTTTGCAAAGGCTTGATTAACTTCAGTAAAATCCATTGAATCATATTCTTCTGCTTCTTCCCAGGTATCCATAACTTCTGGTTCTAGTATTCTTTCCATAATTTTTCCCTTTTGAAGTGAAGTTCTCTCAACCTTTAACCAAAAAACTTTATGCACATAATTACTTTTTTGTCAATTTTATGGCTTTAATTGTTAAGTTGGTTCTCTAAAAATTGTTTTTTTGCTCCACAAAGTAAATTTAAAATTACTTAACATTTTACATTTTAAATATAGTTTGTGAGATTTTTTTTAAATTTAGTTATACCAATCCTGTGACTTTAAAAATCATATCATAGACGACAAATCAAGTAAACCCGTCAAATAATTGAGAATAGTGTCAATAAATTGTATATTTTACATTTGTTAACAAGTTGCTTAACATAGAAATTTTAAAATTATTCTTTTAAAAATATTTATTATATTTATATATAAATCATAAAAGCCCACATATTTATATTATTTCACTTTTTGATTTTAAAATACCTAAGAGGATATCTGTCATTTCAGTTAGCCTACTATGGTCGGAACTGCCTTAACAGTTATTAATACCTCTGCAATGAGGAGACTGGAAATTTTGAATATTCTGTTTATATCTTGGTCGATTGGATATGGCATTAGCAGAGTGGCTCTGCAAGAGCGGGAGACCTTTCCCTCCGGGAAGCCTTCCTTACGGAATGCTATCGTAAACGTTAACGACCGCTTTTTATTCCCTGAAAAGGATAGGGTTTAGACCAAATTCAAGACAGATTGTTATATTAGACTTGTCGCTAAATAGAGGGAAAAAATCGCTCAAACTCAGGCAGAGTAATAATTCCAGGTTTTTTAGATTATTGATGGCTATCATCTTTACATATCAAGGGTTTTGAGGATTTTTTAAGTTATAAAGCGACAAGTCTATTAAGTCCGGATAATTAATGAAAAAAAAACTTTTGCCTTGAAACTTCTTTCTTTCCTTCTGCCGTCTACCTTCCTTCCTATTAAATGTAAGTATTTAACCGGATATGATATTAGAGTAAAATCCGGAAACCAAAGGAAAAAGATAGGGATATTGATAATTGTTCTCTTTCATTACTACCACCTAAAACCTAACACCTAACACCCAACACCTAACACCTAACACCTAGAAACCAACTAATGTAGCAATATTTTTTGAAAATGGTATTAGACCAGAATTGTTTGGTAAATCAAATATTAAATCCTTCTCTAGGTTAGGTGTGACTTTTATTGTTAACTAAAATTCCACGAGTCAATTTGTCAGATAAAATAGTAGTACAAATATTAGTCTATTACTAAGTATTTATACCCTGTGATTTATCTTGATTTAAATCTCAGGGAGTCAAATAAAACTCTCCATAAAAGAGTAAGTAAAGACTAAAGAATAGGGAAAAGTAATAACATTTATCAAAAATATTGGTAGATTTAATTGGATGATAAATGGTGATAATTCATGGAGGTGTAATTAGGATTAAACAGAATAATAATAAACATTAAATAGCTAATAATAAATAAAAAGTGATTTTTTTATCTCTTAATTACTTAATAACTGAAGTTTTATCCAAGTATAGGATTACTTTTGGTAATTATTATAATTGATGTTGTTTTTAAGATAGATAATTGATTTGATAAGTACCTTAAGCAAAATTAATTACACACTAGCATTTTCCTAATTGCTTCCCAGACAAAGCTTAGAGAAATTCGTGGAGGGATAAATCATTTGGCGTTGGTAATTGGTGGGATGATTTTCGACTAGAGGTGATACTCACCAGTTACTCTGGTTAAATATTTAGAGGTATTAAAAACAGATTACTTTTAAAGTTTCATCTCTTGATTTACCAACGCCAA
>JASJEE010000060.1 GCA_030064835.1 Microcoleaceae cyanobacterium MO_207.B10
TCATACCAAATTGATAAATGTTGGCTACAAATATTATCAATCTTGGGTGTGGGGTTTGGGGTGTTGGGTGTGGTGAAATAATCGGGAAAATCAAGAAAACGGCTGGTTATCAAAGGGATAAAGTGGAAAAAATTTATTAATTAGTTAATAGTTGCAGTTGGCTCAAGCATCACATTCTTTTTTTTAATTGGTATAAAATTCTAGATTTGGTAAACAGCTAGAAAACATAACATAGACAAAAAAAATCTAGGTTAGGTTCAGGAATTAAACCTAACCTAACTACTATTTCAGCTCAACTTTATTTGATAGTTATGATCAAACTGAAAATCTTCCTCAAGCAGATACTTTATCTGGGAAATATTTCTTGAGCTTTTTCAACTTTGGCGGAATTGAGAATACACAATAAGGCTGATTAGGATTCTTATTAAAGTAGTTTTGATGGTATTCCTCAGCTCTATAATATTCCTTGAGGTCCGTCACTTCAGTTACTATCTGGCGATTAAATGTGCCATTATTATCCAAGGTTGAAATTACTTCTTGAGCAATATCTTTTTGTGCTTGGGAATGACACATAATAGTTGAACGATATTGTGTACCAACATCATTTCCCTGTCTATTTAGTGTTGTGGGGTCGTGAGTCACAAAAAATATCTCTAAGATTTCACGCAGGGATATTTTATCGGTGTCAAAAGTGACTTTGACTACCTCTGCATGGCCAGTTTTTTCAGAACATACAGATCTATAGTCAGGATTTTTTGTATGACCTCCAGCGTAACCAGATTCTACTTCTTTCACCCCTACGACAGAGAGAAAGACAGATTCGACGCACCAGAAACATCCGCCACCTAATACAATTGTATCTAACATTGGTTTTTCGCCTCCAAATTTTGGCTGTAATTTCTATTGAATATATATTTTAAACTGATTCGGCAGTAATAGGAGAGAGCAATAAAACAGAAGAGGTAATTAGGGTTTACTGAAAAAAAACAGAGGGTGGGAAGCATAGGGAGGGTGGGGAGACAGATTCAGCAATTAACAATTAATAATGACCCCTTATTAAAATAAGGAGATTGACTCAAAGGAAAATTTTGAATTTTTACCCCTGAAAAAGGGAGGCTAATCAAGCTGAATTGTTGAATTAATAATTATTCACTATTAATTATTAATTATTCACTAAAGTAGGAGAAATAATTTTCCCTTGATATTCCTTTACTGGATGATTAATTATTAATTCCTAAATACACCTAAAAGCCTAGCACTAAAACCCAATATCATCCTTAGCCGCTTGAGCTGCTTCAAATAAATCTTCATCAGAAACATATCGCCAGTCAATATCCCCAATTTCCTGATAAAAAGTCTGGTCATAAGCACGAGTTTGAATTACTACTGGCATCGGTACAGCATGACCTAAAACTAAAGCTTGCTGTTTAGAATCCAATTTTGCCAACACTGAGCGCAAAGCATTACCCCCAGAAACTCCAGTAAAAATAGAATCAATATCCTTATCATCATTTAACAGAGCGGTCATTCGTGTACCAATTTGAGACATAACTTCTGTATCTATCCCTGACGGACGTTGGTCTACCACCAACAAAGTTACAAAATACTTCCGCATCTCCCTAGCGATCGTACCAAAAATAGTTGAACGCACTACAGCGGGGTCGAGAAAACGGTGCGCTTCTTCAATAGTTATCACTAATGGTTGAGGGCGATCGCTAGGATTCTTTGAGCTTAAAAATTTATCTGCTTTCCGGACATAACTATTATGAATTCGGCGAGTAATCATATTAGCAGCTAACATATAAGAAAGCATATTTGACTGGGAACCAAATTCAATAATAACGTGCCTACCCGCATCTAAAGATTCCAAAATCTCATCAATATAATTATGAGTATTTTTTGTCTGCATATATTTCAAATTATCTAATCGTAACAATTTTCTTTGCAACGACATAATTGAACCTTTGTGACCTCTTTTTTCATCACAAAATATTTGAATATCTTCATTAGTCATGGATAATAATTGAGTAATCCAAGACTTACCAAATTCGCTGCGGAGAATATTTGCACTATCAATTGCTGCCTCAGATAAATTTAACTCCCGTTGCACCAAGCCAATATCTTCAACCTCAATTTGGTTATAACTTAAATATAGTTCTCGTGCATCTCGGACACCTCTGCGTTGAGTCGATTCTGGGTCAAGAGTCCAAAGTTCTACTCGGTCAGGAAATAATTGTCTTAAACCTTTAACAGTATTAATTTGTTTTCCTTCTGCCATTGCTTCCCAACCATATTCAGAGTGCATATCAAATATTAAATTGACTGCAGCATCTTTACGAATAATCCCAGATAAAAGTAGGCGAGTTAGAAAAGATTTACCTGTGCCAGATTTACCAAAAATTCCATTACTTCGTTCTACAAGTCTATCTAAATCTAAACAAACAGGTACATCCATATCAATAGGTTTACCTACTGCGAAATTCCGTCGAGTCTGGTCGTCTTCTCTACCAAAAACCAGACTAAAATCTCGCTCGCTCGCTTCAAAAACTTGGGAAAAATGAGTAGGAATAGTTTTTACAGGCATTAACTGAATTTCAGCACTAGTCTGAACTTGAAAAGAGGCTAAATTGTCGATAGTTTTTGATTGTTTTTGCTTGCCATTATTTTGATTTTGATTAAAATAAACTTCTGATTTTTCTGGGGAAGTAATTAACATTAACATCGGTGCAAGTTCAAGAGTTCCGTAGGTGCTACCTCCAGCTAATACAGATTGCAAAAAATCATCTGTGGGTAGGGGTGGATTCATCATTATTCGTTGGCTGGATGTTCCTAAAACCACATCAGTTAACATACAAAAAAAGTGGGCGCGTACCCCTTGCACGACTAAGAATTTGCCAACTCGCATATCTTCTACTAGTACATCTGGATGTAGTCGTACTTCTAATCCTTGACTGAGTGAACCTTGAATTACTGAGCCTAATGGTTGCTCGAAATCCATATCTATTACCTCAAATTTTGGGTTCAAGTTAGTATTATAAAGGTAAAAGTAAATGGTTGGGGATTGTCTAGAGATATTTATTATACCAATTTGATAAATGTTGGCTACAAATATTATCAATCTTGGGTCTAGGGTATGCGGTTTTGGGTGTGGTGAAATAATAGGAAAAACTAAGAAAAAGGCTGGTTATAAAACGGATAAAGTGGAAAAATTTTATTAATTAGTTAATATTTGAAGTTTTCTCTAGCATAACATTCTTTTTTTATTGGTATTATATAAGGTGGGAGCAAGGAAGACCGAAGTTGCGAAAAGAGGGAAAAATGGAAAAAAAGGGTAATATAAAGTGTCATTAATTAGATTTAATCAAAATTGTCTTCTTTCTCACTCAATAGTTCTTAAATTTTTCCTTTATTACCTACTTCCTACTCCCTAAAAAATGTAATTTTGAGCATTTAAAGAGACACGATATAAATGATAAACACAGCTATCTAATATTAGATATTTTCCTATGAAATTATCGATATTCCTGTACCTAATTTGCAGCGTAGTCAAGGGAATATTTTCAGAATCTTTAAGAGTTTGTGGTTCTTGACAATATTAAGAGTAATAGTATTATTATTGTGAGATTTTGTGATTAATTATCACGGTGGTGGCAAGTCAGTTAATACGCATTTTTAATGCGTATTAGCAAGTCAGAAGGTGCGAAGTTAGTAAGGGTGCTTCGCTAACCACCCCTACAGAAGTAATAAGGTTTTTCCCTGGAATTAGCCACACAACAATAAGTCGTTAAAATGCACAACAGCTTACAGAGAAAGTGGCGGTGGATAATATGATCAGTAGACATCTCCAATCATAAAAAATCAAATCAATTATCATATAGAAAACATCTATTATATCATGTCCGGATAAGAGCGTGATGAAAAAACTTATCCTCTTGCTTCGGCGAGTAAATCTTTCTATTTTCCCTACTCCCCTACTCCCCTACTCCCCCGCTCCCTTACTATCTTAATCATAAGTATTCAACCGGACATGATATTACTCATCAAATAAATACCCTACCAGAATTACCTAATAAATTACCAGAAAATATTAATTTACCAGATGGAAAAGTGGTATTACTCAAACCATCTAATCATTAAGGTTTTTAGCTCAAATTAACTATTATAAAAATTGTCACAATCAATTGAGGATTGCTATATAAATAAATAAGCAACCAAAAGAAATTACTCTTGGTTACTTAGCCTAAATATATATGAATCAAAATCAGTCAAAAATAATCATTTCGACTTAATAGAATATCTTAGTTAATTAATACTCTATTTACTTTTGACTTATGCAATAGAGCTTGCTAATTGTGGACTAAATGCTTCCTTGAGTAAATCTACCTTATCTGTTTGTTCCCAAGGTAAATCTAGATCGGTACGACCCAAATGACCATAAGCAGCAACATCTTGATAAAAACAACCACCTCGTTCTGCAGGTAAATTTTGGAGATTAAATCTTTGAATAATTCCTGCTGGACGAAGTTCAAAATTTTGTTTAACTACTTCAAGTAACTTTTCTTCATCTACTTTAGCAGTGCCAAAAGTTTCAATCATCATGCTTACAGGTCTTGCGACACCAATAGCATAACTAATTTGAACCTCACATTTTTCCGCTAAATCTGCTGCTACTATATTTTTAGCGATATAGCGACAAGCATAAGCTGCTGAACGGTCTACCTTAGTAGGGTCTTTGCCAGAAAAAGCCCCACCTCCATGACGGGAATATCCACCATAGGTATCGATAATAATTTTACGCCCTGTAAGTCCCGAATCTCCTTGAGGACCACCTATAACAAATTTACCAGTGGGGTTGACAAGAAAACGAGTTTGTGAATCAGGCTGAATATCTATATCTGCAAATATGGGTTGGACAACATATTCCCACAGGTCTTCTTTAATCTTCTGTTGAATTGCTGCTAACTCTGTAAGTTCCCCAATAGTCTCAGTATGTTGGGTGGAAACTAGAATCGTATCAATCCCTACAGGGCGACCATCTTCGTATATAATCGTGACTTGAGTTTTGCCATCTGGCCGTAAATATGGGAGTTGGCCACTTTTTCTAACAGCAGCTAATTCGCGGCTGACTCTATGAGCTAAACTAATTGGTAAAGGCATAAATTCGGGAGTTTCATTACAGGCAAAACCAAACATCAGCCCTTGGTCTCCTGCACCCACTGCATCTAGTTCTTCTTCGCTTAGTTGTTCACGAGTTTCTTGAGCTTTGTCTACTCCTTGAGCAATATCTGATGATTGCTCATCGAGAGCTACTAAAACTGAGCAACTATTAGCAGAAAAGCCATTTTCCGCGTTGACATAACCAATCTCAGCAATTTTTTTTCTAGCTAGTTCTATATAATTTACCTGAGCTTTGCTGGTAATTTCACCTGTAATTAGAACTAAACCTGTGTTAACTACTACTTCAGCAGCTACACGACTTTGAGGATCTTGGGTCAGTAGGGCGTCTAGAATTGTATCAGAGATTTGATCGCAGATCTTATCTGGATGTCCTTCGGTAACGGACTCGGAGGTGAATAGGTAACGACGAGACAATAGTAGCTCCTCCTATTAGTGTTTAAAAGAATTAGAAAATCGATTATTTGAGCTTAGGTAATCAGTTTATACAGAATAACTACTTTCTACTATTTTGGAAACCGGAATTTAATTACGTTGATTTTAGTCTATACGATTTTTTTCCAGTCAATTATTTTAACCCAAAGTAGAAAAAGTATAATTATTTTGACAATTCCTAAACTAATATCTTATTTTACTATAACAAAGTTTGTATTCACATACTTAGTATAGTCTCAAATATTAATCTTAATGATTGAAATAATTCTTAGAAAAATATAATAATTAATAATATTTACATCACATTACTAATTCCCAATTTATTACTATTAACTATAGCAATCCTCCGCATATTCGTGGCAAAAATTTTACTGCTTTTTCGGGAACAGGGAACAGGGAAAAAAGAACAGCTAGGAGTTTCAACTTTTTTATTTACTTTTTAATTTGTCATAACCTATGCGCAGATTGCTATATTAACTATTAACTGATAACTGAAATGAATCCTTGTCAAATTATTTTGAACATTTTTTTGATACTAAAAAAAATATTTCATCAAATTATCTTCTTGATATTTTTAAGAGTAATGAAAATTTAGGTAGAAAATACTTGGATATCTTCTAAATTAGCGATCGCTACATCTGCCTCTACTAGATAATTAACCTCTGGTTGGCCCCAGCAAATGCCAATAGCTCCTGCTGCTCCTGCTTGTTTCGCCATTTCAATATCTGTCGGAGCATCTCCAACCATCAGAGTATTTGCTGATGCTACTCCAAGTTTCTCACAAGCTTGTAAGAATAGCTGCGGATCTGGTTTACCTAGATTGCTATCGACACCCATTTCTAGTTGAATATAATCACTAAGTTGATAATATTTCACAAAATCTTGTACTGAGGCGGTAGAATCTGCTGATAATATTCCGATTTTTATACCTGCTTCTGAGAGATACTTTACTACCTCTAGACTACCAATAAATAGAGCGGAAGGGGCAGACTTTTGCAGCACCCGATCAGCTTCATCAAAAGTCTCCTTAGCTATAGCCAATGATTCGAGCCATCCACGACCTGTTTCAGCAATATACGCTGCTGCGGCAATTTCATTTTCTCGTCTACTTCCCACTGCCATTAATCCAGTGGGACTCATGCTATTTCCATCAATCCCAAAGGCCATTAGCAAAGGTTCACCTATTCCAGGAATTTTGGCATCAATGAGCCGAGAGCGCTTTTGGCCTAAAGTTCGGCAGAATTCTTGAGAGTCTTCCAATGTACCATCTTTATCGAAAATTATTGCTTGAATATCCGAGAAGGTAACACCTCGGCAGTGAATAGTTACCATTCTTTCAACTATTTTTTTGATTATTTATAATTTTTTTGTAGCAGGAATGAGGGAATAGCTGTAGTTGTTTTGATAGATTGATATCAATCTTACCTACTTATTGCTGACTCCCTATTTACCTGCTATTTTCAAGGTTTATTCCGAAGGAGTCTCCGATTTTTCTTCGTCTACTATTGTAGATGTTTCTCCAGTAGTTTCCTCTGCTACCTGAAATTCTACTACTGTTTCTGCTGCTACTGCTGTAGTAGTTTCTGTTTCCGGTGCTTCTGCTACTGCTGTGGTAGCTTCTGTTTCCGGTGTTTCTACTTCAGGTGTTTCTGCTACTGCTGTAGTAGTTTCTACTTCAGGTGTTTCCGCTACTGCTGTGGTAGCTTCTGTTTCCGGCGTTTCCGCTACTGCTGCGGTAGTTTCTGTTTCCGGTGTTTCTGCTACTGTTGTAGTAGTTTCTGTTTCCGGTGTTTCTGCTACTGCTGTTTCTTCAGGAATAGTCTCTCCTCGTTGTGCGGCAATCATCTTTTCCCTAAACTTAGCCGCCATTTCTTCAGCTTTGTCATATACCAGTTCTGGATTTTTCACCATTGCGCCTGGTTCTGGTTCTAACTGTTTAGTTGATAATGATATCCGACCCCGATCAGAATCTAGGTCAATTATCATTACCTTGAGTTCATCATTGACTTTCAGTACAGTGCTAGGAGTATCTATATGATCGTGGGAAATTTCTGATATGTGTAGTAAACCACTTACACCGCCAATATCAATAAACGCACCGTAGGGCTTAATACCTCGAACTGTTCCAATTACTACTTCCCCTACTTCTAAGCGGTTCATCTTCCGCTCTACTAAAGCACGACGATGACTTAAAACTAGACGATTACGTTCTTCATCTACCTCTAGAAATTTTAGTGGTAATTCTTCGTTTAGTAAATCTTCTTTTGGTTTACGTGTACTAATATGTGAACCAGGGATAAATCCTCGTAAACCTTCTATTCTGACTAAAGCACCACCACGGTTTGTGGCAAAGACTTGCGACCTTACTGTAGCATCTTCTGCTTGTAATTGTCGCACCCGTTCCCAAGCCCGCATATATTCTATGCGTCGAATAGATAAAGTCAGTTGCCCGTCTTCATTTTCATCTGTTAGAATAAAAAATTCTCTTGTTTCATCAGACTGTAGGACTTCTTCTGGGTTTTCTACCCGGTTGATTGACATTTCTTGGATGGGAATGTAAGCAGCAGTTTTTGCTCCAATGTCAATCAATGCTCCCCTTGGTTCTATACTAAATACTGTGCCCGCTACAATATCACCGGGGCTAAAGTGATAGTCATATTTATCTAATAGGGCTGCAAAATCTTCGTGAGTAAAGCCAACTTCTTTGCCTGGTGTTTTCAAATTTATCATGCGTGTAGTTTCTTGGGATTTCTCTCCTTAATGTTTTTTATTTGTCTTGATAGTTTTAGATATCTATACCCCAAAATAGGATATATTTAGGTTACTTTGGCCTTTTTCTTTGTCTCTTATGACTTTGAAAATTCGGCAATATTCCCCTTGACAAATACAAAAATTATGGTTTCATATAGTAACCAATTTTTTTGTATAATTTTATAAGCAATAAGTATGTTTTTTGCTTATCTTTTTTGGGGTGATTAGAGTTTTTTGGTTTAGATTAGGTTGCCACTTGTCTTGTTAATGACGGGACAGCTAGCTAGACCTTAATCGCTGTGACATATACCATCCTTACTAGTGGTCAGTCAGTAAGAATGGGCAACGAGTGCCACTCCAAGACATTCCTGGGATGTTTCCTCAGCTTTTTTAAGTCCGGTGATGCCACACCCAGACTATTTTTTTGATTTTAGAACATTCTGATGGTGCAATTCCCACAACGTTATCTGCCTTTAATCCCTGCTTTCCCATAAGGTACTACCTGGTTCTTCTGGGCAGTCAACTTTAAAATTGCTTGATGGTTTATAATCGGAGATACTTTAGTTGCCTAAAAGCGAACTGAGAGTTAATACCAATTACAAATATTAAATCTTAACATATTTTAAAGTTAAAAATTTACCATCACCATGATATTTGCCGTTTAATTCACGGTACTTTTAGGTTCAAAATTCAGTAAAATTAAAATATTACCGAGTTACGCTGAATATCTAAGAAATAAGAATCAAATAGAGTCCATAACTTTTTTCAGAACTCAGATAGGATGAATCTTGGGTAATTCAAATTCTGTAGATAATAAAATCCTCACTCCTAACTTACTATTGTTATTCAAAATAATTTATTCTACCACAACTCTCAACAAGCATAACTATTTCACCCAAAACAATTCTTGGCCAATAAATATCAATAAATATTTTCTTTCTTGTCAAGTATTTAAGATTGGTTGATGGCCATAAGTTAGGATTTTTTAGTTTAAGAGGAAGTTGCACAAGAAGCAGGGGTTTCCCAATCTGGATAATCAGGTTGTTCTAAAATCCCTGAATCCTCTTCATCTTGGACAATAGCACTATCTATATGATGATTAATTTTTTGATTTTGCAGATGATCCAGAGTATCTACAAAATCCCGAATACCTTGAAATTTACGATAAACAGAGGCGAAGCGAATATAGGCAACTTCACTAATGTCAACCAGTTTATTGAGAACCATTTCACCAATTTCAGCACTGGTAACTTCTCTGAGCGATCGCCCTTGTAATTCAGCTTCAATTTCATCAACAAGAATTTCAAGCTGAGTAGCAGAAACAGCTGTTTTTTCAAAGGAACGAACAATACCTCGGAGTAATTTTGATTTATCAAAAGACTCCCGTTTACAGTCTCTTTTAACTACAGTAATCGGTACAAATTCAATTCTTTCATAAGTCGTGAAACGATGCTGGCAACTCAGGCATTCTCGCCGTCGCCGAATGCTCTTACCAGATTCTGCTGAACGCGACTCTAGAACACGACTATTTTCGTGCTGGCAAAGTGGACACCGCATACTAAAATTTATAAGACCTCAATAGTTGGCCCGAATGAGCTAATCGTCATTTAATCTAATTTTTAAGATAACGTGAATGAGTGCTGGGTTATCAACCCAGCCCCCATCAAAAAGCAATTTCTTTGATAAGAAACCGATCAAAACTAATTACTTACCAATTCTAGGTGGATCGCGGAAGGCGATCGCAAAAAATAACACGCCAAGGGCCAAAGCCAATACTAATATATAAGCTGCACTTTCCATGTGGTAACTTCCTGAAGATCGATTTCTATATTAGTTTACCAACTAATAGCAAATAAAAGTCCAACAAAAATACTTTGTAATTTTGATCAAAGTATTTGTTGGACTTTTACTAATTAATTAGGAAATAAGGATAAGAACGAGTTGGACTTATACTTCCTTCCTACGGGTACTCAAGTCACCCAACTTCTGGAATAAACCAAACTCTACTTGTTCTTCTAGGTCTGGGTCTACACCTGCAAACACATCTCGGAAGAGAGTCCGACATCCGTGCCAAATATGACCAAAGAAGAATAACAGAGCAAAGCAAGCATGACCATAAGTAAACCAACCACGAGTGCTAGTCCGGAATACACCGTCAGAACCCAAGGTTTCTTGGTCAAATTCAAAAGGTTCACCTAATTGAGCTTTACGAGCAAACTTTTTCACCTCTGCTGGGTTAGTCAAAGTTTGTCCATCGAATTCACCGCCCAAGATACTAACTGTTACACCTTGTTGCTCAAAACTATATTTTGATTCCGCACGACGGAAAGGAATATCAGCCTTAATCTCACCTTCTGCATTAGTCAAAACAACAGGGAAAGTTTCAAAGAAGTTTGGCAGGCGACGCACAAACAACTCTTCACCATCCTTATCCTGGAACACAGGATGACCAAGCCAACCTTGAGCTAGACCATCTCCATTGTTCATTGGACCTACACGGAACAGACCACCTTTAGCGGGACTATTACCAACGTAGTCATAGAATGCCAATTTTTCGGGAATAGTTGACCAAGCTTCCGAAGCTGTTTTACCTGCAGCTAACTCAGTTTGAACACGACGCTGAATTTCTTGCTGGAAGTAACCATTGTCCCATTGATAACGAGTAGGGCCAAACAATTCAATTGGAGTAGCAGCGCTACCATACCACATTGTTCCAGCAACAACAAAAGCTGCAAAGAAAACTGCTGCAATACTGCTGGAGAGAACTGTTTCGATATTACCCATCCGCAGGGCTCTGTACAGACGTTCTGGAGGTCTTACTGATAAGTGGAACAAACCAGCAATAATCCCGACAATTCCGGCTGCAATATGGTGAGCCACTATGCCCCCTGGATTAAATGGGTTAAATCCTTCTGGTCCCCAGGCTGGTGCTACTGGCTGGACAGAACCTGTTAATCCATAGGGATCTGATACCCACATTCCCGGACCAAATACTCCGGTTAGGTGGAATGCACCGAAGCCGAAACAGAGTAAACCAGATAAGAATAAGTGAATACCAAACATTTTTGGCAAGTCTAAAGCTGGTTCGCCGGTACGTTGGTCAACGAATAGCTCTAAGTCCCAAAATACCCAGTGCCATACAGCAGCAAGGAAAAGCAGACCAGAGAGAACAATATGAGCTGCTGCCACACCTTCAAAAGACCAGAAACCAGGGTTGGAAGCTACTTCTCCAGTAACACTCCAGCCTCTCCAAGATTCTGTCACACCTAGACGGGCCATGAATGGCATGACGAACATTCCCTGACGCCACATTGGGTTCAGGACTGGATCGCTAGGATCGAAAATTGCTAGTTCATATAGGGCCATTGAGCCAGCCCAACCTGCTACTAAAGCAGTGTGCATTAAATGCACTGAGATGAGTCGTCCTGGGTCATTCAGAACAACTGTATGTACACGATACCAAGGTAGTCCCATTGACTACGCTCCTCCTACAAGTGATGTCTATTTTGAAAGCTTGTTTCTTTTGTTTGTTATGCCAATATTAGAAATTGTCCTATATTATTTGTCTGATCGCAAAGATTCTTACGGACATAATGGCCAATCTCACAAAGTCAAGGCATCAAAGATTAAAACTGTTTCAAGAATTGTATAGAGTTTTTAAGTTAATAGCAAGTTATATGTATTCCTTTAATAAGGGCGATCTCTGGGGAAGATAAAGATTTTCTGAATAATGAGTCTTTTTTTCTGCTAGGACTGACTATTATTTGTTTGGCAAATAGCTGAGGTAGTACAAAGATGTTGTAATACCTGTTCGGCATTGATTAACCGAGTCAACATTACATGGCCAATACTTTGACTAGAAGCAGATTGTTGGGCCTGACCAGTAGGGTAGACCTCTAACATTAATACTGCTTCTTCGACTTGATGAAGCCACATTCTTTCATTTTTGTCCCAAAGGCAAAGATCCATTTTTTGAATATCAGGTGGACGTCTCCAAGCTGTTTCGCTCCAGATACCACCTACAGTCCAAACCCGGCCTACTGCCCATCCATCTGATAAAAAGAAGTATTTCACACACTTTGTCCAGATTAATTTATTCAGAACTTTATATTAGGATAACTTTCTTAATTTTATGATTTCGTCTACCTATACTCAACATTTCAATTTTTTTCCCAAACCCAAATCATAAATGCACTTGTTTCAGCTTCAAAATCAGAGTAATCGTAATTCTTATACAAACTAATTACAGAAAAACCTTGAGCTTGTAACAACTCTTGAAAGGTTGATTTTTCATGTATAAAAAACTGAAGTTCGAGGAAAATTTTATCCTGGATTACTTGATTCTTGTCGTAGATTTCATAAAACTGAGTTCCTGTAACAATATTATTTTTATAATTATACTTTTCAATACTCCAGATAAATATAATTTATTCATTTTTGGTAAGTTGGTATTTTCCCCTAAAAGAGAGGTAATTATTAATCGAATTTAATCTAAGAGATTGTTTATAAAGGAAATATAAAAAGGGAATAGGGAATAGGGAATAGGGAATAGGTCCGAAGAAATACTCGAGAAATATTTGTCGCTATTAAATCTAGGAATATATGTACTGAATACTTCTCTATCTACCTGATTTCAATCCCTTTAAGTATTACCGCTTTTAGATTTTAGTCACTTGTATGCTCTCTTAATAATTATTTGACAAACAGTCTCTAATTGGGGGATTATGAAGGGTACAAATAAATTTTCTGGTTTCAGAAATACAATTCCAGATTTTCTTCAATGCTTGGTTTTGTGATTCTGAATTTATAATTTCCGAAAAAGAGTTAAAGGGTAAAATAATTAGGTCAAAATATTCTGACAGTGATAGCTGACAGACATCTATTTTATAGACTTTTGCCGAAAGTTGTTTTTACTGAATTTTCTGACGAAGAATTTCTAGCATTTGAGGGGAATTATCCACACAAGTTAATGGTATGCCTGCTTCTAAAAGTGGGATTGATAAACGACCTGTGCCGGAGATTAATTCGAGGACGTTTTTACAGTTTTTCGCTTCATTTAAAAAGAAGGGTATAGCGTTTCTCAAATTGGTGAGATACAGTTTTAGATCCCCCCTAACCCCCCTTGATAAGGGGGGAACCGCTTAAAAAGGGGAGGCAACAAAAAGTCCCCCTTTTTCAGGGGGATTTAGGAGGATCGTAAATGTACCTCATCTTTATGAGAAATGCTATACATCTAAATTTGTCTGAACGTAACTATCGTATAAATGAGCTATTTTTTCATACTTTCTTGCGGGCATATATTATTCCTTGAGTTTTAAAGGATGGGGTAGGTTTGCTATAGCTTGATATATCAATTAATTATTCCCAAAGTTCAGGAAATAATTCCGCTTCTTGAGTTACTTCGGTTGATAAATTATCTTTTGATATATCCTCTGATTCTAAACTGTCAGATTCACTGACTTGTTTGTCTTTCTGTTGAGATGTGTTGGTTTGAGGAGATTTTTTCCTCTGACGAATATTTTCTAGTTCCTTGGGGTGTTTCCACTCACTGCTAGGATTAAGGCGATAGGTATTGGTGCGCTGAGGAGGAGATTTTTCCTTTCCCAAAATACCTGCTTCACACAGCACCTTAAGAACTTCCAAAACCATCCTTTGGCTCATACCACAAGACTCAGCCATTTTTTTCTGGCTTGCGTAACACCCCTGCTTTGTTCCCTCTCTACGGGATACATGAGCCAGTATTCTGAACTCATAAAGATTTAGGCCATATTCATCTACTGCGCGACTGATAAATATTGGCTTTTTGTCATCTGCGTGAGGTTTCCAGTTTTCGTTGGGCTTTGGATTTCTGGCTTTGACATTTTTGGGCATAACACGATCACTGATTAATTTAAAAGTAGTTTTTTGTCAACCAAATGTTTGTCTAATAGTTTTGTAAATTTTTATGAAGATTTGCCTCACGACTTATTTGTGCATCTCGAAGACATACTATTGACAGCAAATTTCATTTTTGAAAATTACATTTCTATTGGCACAAATCCTTGTAAAACAATAATTTTAGGATGTAGTCCTGTAACTCGTTTACTGGCAAAATGTTGCGTTAAGTAAATCTCATACTTGATGTGCATCCCGGAAACACATACGCACAAGAACATATACACAATACGCACCCTAAAACATAGTCTAACGGATAAAAACTTTGCTGTGCAAGGAATCTAGATTTGAAAAAATGTCTTATATTTGAGTAGGTTCCGAATTTTTTTAAACCCTATGATCGTAGTAGACCAATAAATGGCTAACTACTAAAGAAAAAAAATCCCAACTCGACCAGTATGGGCGAATCGGGAAGCTCAAAAATTAACGTTATTTACATTATGGAATTAAATAGACCAAATCCTCAAACTTTAGGGGACAAAATCCGAGCGGCAAAAGAATTTGCTGATTCTTATGGGCCAGAATTGCTAGACCGTCTGCTTCGAGTTGTGGAAAATGACCACAAGATGCCAGACACTTCACAAACGCCTGTAAATCTCCAGACAAATGACATTTTGCAAGAAGTGGAAAAGGCAGGATTCACACTTAACTCCTGGCTAAAGCAATTGATTTTAAACACCAATGCTCAAGTAGTGCGAGATGCTATGGCAGTCGTTGCAGTATATCGTCGTCGGAGAATGACACTACGCAACCCGGAAGGAATGCTGGTCGAAGCTATCCGAAATCATTGGAGACCTAATATTTCGGCGTAAAAAATATCCGTTTATTTCCCGAAATAATTAAACAATTAAATAATTAGATAATTAGATAATTCAGGTTTAAAGCCTCCCCTTTCAAGGGGAAAAAAATAAATCTTTTCCGAAGAAGTGTCAATCCTCTCCCTTTTAGGGAGAGGTAATTATCAATTATCAATTATCAATTAATGAACAAACCTTGCTGACACAAACCAGCAAGGTTTTTACTAAGAGGTCAAAATGAATTTTAAAGATAGCTCAAACAAAATGCAGCAATTTCTAGACAGCCAAAAAATCTCAGAATTATTCAGCAGAATAGAATCCCTAGATGAAAAAGTTATCGCTCTACAAAATCGGTTAGTTAATGTTGAACATGATGTGGGGGTAACTAATAGTAACCTCAGAGATAAAGTGAAAGAATTAGAGTTTTTTCCACATCCCTATTCCGATGAAGGAGAAGCAAATTGTAACTTCAACATTTAGGTTGTAGTCGCAAAATAAATAGTGCGAGCATCCTGATAGCCAATATTCATAAGAACACAATATTTACAAATATTGATTCTATTATAGAATAAAATCAGATAATTAAAAGTCGGACAAAAATCAAAATAATGAAAAAAATCAACCTAAATTTTAGTGGATTCAAGCGTTTTTGGACAGTGGCAAAATCTTACTGGTGGGAGTCGGAAGAAAAATGGAAAGCTATTGGTTTATTGTTATTTATCATATTTTTATTAATCCTCAATACCCGCATGAATATTCTGCAAAATTCACAAAGAGGAGAATTTGTTTCTGCATTGGCAAATCAAGATGCGGGCAGATTTTGGCAGGCTGTTATGATGTATCTTGGAGCTGTTTTAATATATATGCTCATTCAAGCTTTTAGTCACTATTTAGAAGATAAAGTTCGTTGGTTTTGGAGAGGTTGGCTAACGAATTTTTATCTACAAAAATACATGAAAAATCAAAAGTTTTATGAGCTAGGTTCTTGGACGGGAAAAATTGATAATCCGGATCAGCGTATTTCTGAAGATATTGAAAATTTTTGCCACATGGCTTTGATTTTATTTATGCACTTTAGCATGTCTTTTTTAAATATCTTTAGTTTTGGGATAGTTCTCTGGTCAATTTCTCATAAGCTGGTGATTGTACTAATTATATCCGCTTCTATGGGAACGTTAATAACAACAGTTGGATTTGGTAGCATTTTAATTCCGATCAAAGCAGAGCAACTGAAAAGAGAAGCTAATTTCAGATTTGGTTTGGTACGGATTCGCGAAAATGCTGAATCTATAGCTTTTTACAAAGGTGCAATTCGTGAGTTGAATAATTTGAAGCAAATATTCAATAGAGTTTTAAGTAACTACAATAAAATTATTGCCTGGGAAAGAAACTTAGAGATTTTTAGCAACGGATATCAGGCAATTACTTGGATATTACCTGCTCTAATTCTTGGTCCAAGAATTTTAGCTGGCGATACTGAGGTAGGAGTGTTTACAGAAGCGGGAGGAGCTTTTATCATTGTATTTAACTCTCTAATTGTTATGATCAGACAGTTTGAGCGATTAACTAATTTTGTAGCAGCGATCGAACGTTTGGAGAGTTTTGAAAAAGTTCTAGATGAACCACAAACATTGCCAACAGAGGAAACTCGAACAATTGAGGTTGTTGAAGATGCACGTTTACATCTGGAACATCTGACTTTGCAAACTCCTAACTACCAACGAACTTTAGTTAAAGATGTATCTGTAGAGGTGAAACCAGGGGAAGGACTGCTCATTGCTGGAGCGAGTGGTGGTGGTAAAAGTTCAATTTTACGAGCGATCGCCAGTTTGTGGAATTCAGGAAGTGGGAAAATTTACCGACCAAAATTAGAGGAAATTCTGTTTTTACCTCAAAACCCTTATTTGATTTTTGGTTCCCTGCGGGATCAATTGCTATATCCACGGACTGACCTAAATATTTCTGATGCCGAAATTTATCGAGTGTTAGAAGAAGTTAACCTACCAGACTTAGCTGAAAGATTTGGTGGTTTAGATGCAATTGAAGATTGGGAGCGTGTTTTTTCTATGGGAGAACAACAGCGGGTTGCTTTTGCGCGTTTGTTATTGACTCAACCTCGTTATGCAATTTTAGATGAAGCGACGAGCGCTCTGGATGTGAAAAATGAACAAAATCTCTACAAACATTTGCAAAGTCTATCGACTACTTATATTAGTGTGGGGCACCGCCCGACTTTGTTGCAATATCACCAACAAGTTTTAGAAGTGGTTGGGGATGAAACTTGGCGAGTAAGTGCTGCCCAAGATTACAAATTTGGGCGTTGCTGAATTAAGGTATGATTGAGGCTGACACGGGGACGCCCGGACGCGGAGACACGGGGATTATGCTCAAGCCTTGCGAGACAAAATCATCTCAGAATTAGACGTTGCATAGAGTCCGGAATGATTTATAGTTTGGCACAAAAGAGAGACTAAAAGATAGGATTTACCTTTTTCTAAAAGATTCATCCCCTGATTCAGCAACGCCCAATTTTTTAGCAACTGGTTAATTTATTGGTAGATCAGTTTTAGCGATCGCTTTTTAGGAAATTCTAGAAGTTAGTGGATGGCGGGGGCAGTAACAGGCAGGATGCCTGTTCCACCGCACTTAATATTCATCCCAAAATTTCAGGAACGCCTAGTGGAGTGACACCGCTCAAATAGTGCATGAGGGAGTAGGGAAGTAGGGACGCTGTATGCAACGTTCCTACATATGCTAAATAGCAATCAGGAAAAAAGCCTTATCGAAACTGTCTCCTTGTCTGTTCTACCTTCTGCGTAGCCTCATGTAACTGATTTACCAATTTCAGGCTATCAGCAGATTTTTCAGCATCGACGTGGAGAGCTAATCCACACATCGGGCAAACTATCGGCTCTCCAGAGAGCAACATCGGCATAGTAGTGGGGATCACAAAAGTGCATTCGGGGCAGGGAATACCATGTTGGTGAGTAGACTGTCTGGGCATAATATCTCCTATACAAAATAAATTACAAATTTTACGAGGGAATACCGTTTCACAGAAGTTAAAAGTCATGCATTAAGATTTTATAGACTCTAAACTTTGATGCCGAACTAATTTCAGGAATTTATTTTCAAAAAAAAGTTTGAAACTATTTGTGACATCTTTCAAGTGGATTGGTATAATAACTCTGTTGTCATCTTTTTGACCAAAAAATCAGGTCTCAAGCCTCCCCTTTTCAGGGGATGAAAAAAATCAAATTCAGTATTTCAATCTCGATAGCGATCGCCAGAGGTACTGTTTAGCGTTCCGCACAACTTTCCTTACGGAATGCTTCGCAAACGTTAACGCTGCGCGACATGGAATAGGAGCATGACCTCAGGAAAAACCGTAGCTCCGACCTTATGAGGCTAACTGATAACAGAAATGCTGATGGTGTATCCTAGCCTTATGGGGACTCCTGCTCCTCAATGGGAGGTTCTATATCACTTTCCTCTGGTGTTATCGGAGGATCAACAGTTGTTACTTTTCCGCTTTTTGTATTAATTCCTTGTTCCATCACCCTAAATAAAGTCAGCAAACCAACCGGAGTATCCGCTTGACCAGCACTGATATTTATCTTCATTGACGAGTTAGAATCTTGTTTCGCTAGACCCGCTTTGGCGTTGCTGATTTGGGGTATGATTTATATTTATTAGCGATCGCGCTCACTATTAAATAGTAAGTATTCTAGATTGTTGAGTTTTTATTTTCATACCTTGATTCAGCAACGCCAAAGATGTCACGAATAGTTTCAAACTATATATGTGAAATAATTTCCTGAAACTACCGAGCGCCTAAAAGTTATGAGTCTATAAAATCTTAATGCATGACTTTTGACTTTTGACTTCCGTGAAACGGCATTAAAAACTTTACTTCAAATTCCGCACGCTTAACATATTTTTACATTCTACTGTAGTCTAACATTATCAAGTATTTGCGGGTAAATAGACTTGTTTTGAAATCAAGAATTGTTCTATGACTCTAGATAGCCAAATAATTTGTTCGGCAATGGCATCTTTAAAATAATTTGAGAGAACCCGAACCTTGAATATTGGCGTAATCTGAAATTCGATGACGCCTATTGGCCAAGTTTTTAGATGCCTGCAAATAAACATAGGTAGTCGTATTTGTACTGAATGAACCAGGAAAATCTAATTTGGTACTTAAATTGTACGGATATAATGTTAACCAATACTGAATGTGAAGTTAACTTTCTTGCCAAAAGACCAAAATGACTTTTTCCCAAAATACACCCGTGGACTTTGAACCTATTAACAAAAAAATCCTAGATGCAGAAGTTTTACAGGAAACCAACTTATCGGAGAAATAAACAATATTTATAGACTATCGCTATTTATGAAGATAGGCATCAGGGGCATCTTTACTTCTACAGATAAGATCAAAAATTTGTTAATCAAAAAAACATAAGAACAATGAGTAAGTATGTACGCAGACGTGGTGTAACCCTTACCAATGAAGGCTCAAGGAAACTTAATCAAGCCAAATCAGACGCAGAAGTTGAGCAAAATCAGCGATACACCCTTGAATCTCTTAGTGAAAAAACAGGTTTAACTACTAATACCCTGAGTAAAATATTTACTAGCTCGTCAGGAGTCGATAAACGTACTTTAAAGTGCTGCTTCGATGCCTTTAATCTGACTTTGTTAGCGGATGATTATTTCTACTTGAAGTCTGAGCAAGATAATCTGGCCCAGATTAACCCTATGCCTCCTGCTGAAACCTACTCCTTCCTGGAACCAGTCTGCAATTCTCCTTTCGATATGCTGCGCGATCGCAACAACGCTGCCCAAATCAAAAAAATGGTTCAACCAAAAGACGATCTGCAACCTCGTTTGCCAACAGCACCGGGAGGACAGATACCCCTAGATTCTATCTTTTACATTGACCGTCCCATTATCGAGTGCCTTTGTTACCAAGGCATCCAGGAATCAGGTACACTGTTGAATATCCGCGCTCACAAACAAATGGGCAAAACCTCCCTAATGAGCCGTATCTTGTATTACGCTAGATCCCTCGACTATCAAACTGTTTCTCTGAACCTACAACTGGCTGATGCAGAGATTTTACAGAACCTAGAACGCTTCCTAAAATGGTTCTGTGCTAGAGTTAGCCAGGAATTAGAATTTCCCTATTCGCCATCCCATGAGCAGATAGCTGATTTTTGGGATAACTCTTTGGGTAGCAAATCAACCGCCACTGACTACTTAAATATTATCTTAGCCAAGCTAGAACGACCTCTGGTAATAGCTATTGATGAACTCAATCAGCTTTTTGCCTACCCCGATATTGCTCGTGAATTTCTCCAACTTCTGCGAACCTGGTCTGAGCAAGCAAAAGCAAGGTTAGCAGAAAATAATCCTTGGCACAAACTCCGACTGGTGACAACTCATTCTACGGAAATTATCATGCCTCTGTCGATTGATCCTTCCCTGTTGAATACTGGGTTAGTCATCAACTTACCTGAGTTTACTCTACCTCAAGTGCAGGATCTAGCACGGCGCTACGAACAAGAAATAACCGAACAACAAATCCAGCAACTAATTACTATTCTAGGCGGACATCCCTATCGCTTGCAGTTAGCATTTTATTACCTACACCAACAGACTATAACCCTAGAAGAACTTTTAGAAAATTCTGGTAGTGCAACTGCTCTTTATGCAGAACATTTACAACAACAATGGTGGAATCTGCAACGCTACAATGAATTATTACCTATTTTTACTGAAATTGTGAACAACCCCAAACCTATAGAAATAAAAGTATCCCTTGGTTATCAGTTGCAAAAGATGGGGTTGGTTCATTTGGAAGGCGATCTGGCAAGTCTGTGTTGTGAGTTATTTCGTCCGTTTTTTATGGGAGTTTTGAATTGATTGTTATGTGGACTGCGGTGCGTTACATTTCATTTTTATGTCGGCGACAGCAAAACTTGTCGGGTGCGTTAGACGGCTAAAATTTAGACTGTGAAAGGCATTTAACAATCCGTCGTCACGCACCTTTTTATATGTGTCATTCTACTACAACTGCGGTGCATTACATTTCATTAACGCACCCTACTAGACTATCTTTACTGAAATTGTGAACAACCCCAAACCTATAGAAATAAGACTATCCCTTGCTTATCAGTTGCAAAAGATGGGATTGGTTCACCTAGAAGGCGATTCGCGCAGCGATCCGTCCCGGAATCGGGCAAGTCTCTCTTGTGAGTTATTTCGTCTGTTTTTTATGGGAGTTTTGAATTGATTGTTATTTGGACTGCGGTGCGTTACATTTCATTTTCATGTCGCGTAGCGTTTTCCTGCGGACTGCTGCCTCTTACAGAGGAGGTTCGCTAACGCAAACATGTCGGATATTAGCCGAAAACGCACCCTACTAGACTGACACAGCTAATTTTATACTACTTACATTAGTGTGGGGCACCGCCCGACTTTGTTACAATATCACCAACAAGTTTTAGAAGTAGTCGGCGATGAAACTTGGCAGGTGAGTTGTTCCCAAGATTACAAATTTCTAGCAAGTGGTTAATTAATCAGTGATGAGTAAGAGCGATCGCTTTTTTAGGAAATTCCAGAAATGTCAAACTTGAGTAGGGTGTGTTTTGCTGCGCAACTCCAATAATACAATTTAGATTGGGTTTCGTTTACTCAACCCAACCTACGAGAGCAGCGATCGCTTAGTTGTTAGTCAAGACTTAAGAAAGTCCACAAACAGACATCTTTCCTGGTATAATTGTTGCCCATTGGCCATTCCAAGATTTTTCGGCGGCAAAAGCAGCTACAGGACATTTGAACTCAGCATCGTCCTGATTCCAAATAGGACCAGCAAAGACATTTCCACTCATTGGTGGTATATAAGATAGATCAGTTCCACAAACAGACATTTCTCCCCATACGGTTGTTGTCCACTGACCATTCCATTCAGCATCATAAACTTGAGCAGCTACAGGACATTTAGCTTTAGCATCATCATTGTTCCAAATCGGTCCGGCTTTTACATCTAAAGCAAAAGCATTGTTAGCAAAACCAAATACAACAGAAACGATTAACAAAAGAGCAAAGATTGATTTTGTTACAGATTTAAAACCATTCTTGATTTGATTCATACTCAAAACCTGAAACTACTTTTTTCATTCTCAATATTCTCAAACCAAACATCAATTCGTCAAGTTTATTACATAAAAGTTTACTGAATTAAATTTAGGTTAAAAATTTAGGTTAAAAGGTAAAAAAAAGGTTTAAAGTCATTCCCTTCGAGCAAATTATTACCCTTCTGGTTATTACCCTTGTGTGGGGATATCCCTATCGCTTGCAGTTGGTGTTTTATTACCTACAGTAGCAGACCATAACTCTGGAAGAACTTTTAGAAAATTCTGGGAGCACAACTGCTCTTTATGCAGAACATTTACAAGAACAATGGTCGAACCTTTAACGCTAGGATGTAGGATGAATTATTGCTTATTTTTACTGAAATTGTGGGTAGTGGTAAATAAGTAATGATTTTTGTGGCTTACCTCCTGACAATTCAAGGGATATACTAACCAATATCCTTACATCTTTAGGACTACCCAACTATGCAAACTACTGACTTTCTCTCTCAGCTAAATTTATCTCAACGCCAAGCAGTACAACATTTCTGCGGACCAATGTTGGTTGTGGCGGGTGCTGGATCGGGCAAAACTAGGGCGTTGACTTATCGTGTGGCCCATCTAATTCGTCATCATCGGGTGCATCCAGAAAATATTCTGGCGGTGACGTTTACAAATAAAGCTGCACGGGAAATGAAAGACCGTATTGAAAGATTGTTTGCTCAACAACAAGCGGAAGCAAAATATGGCAAACCATTTTCTGCTTTGACAGCGGAGGAACAGACAAGGTTGCGATCGCAGGTCTATAAAAATATTACTAAGCATTTATGGATGGGAACTTTTCATAGTCTTTGCGCTCGTATTCTGCGGTTTGATATTAATAAATATCAGGATGAAAAAAAACGTCGTTGGGATAAAAATTTTTCTATTTTTGATGAAAGTGATGCTCAAAGTTTAGTTAAGCAAATTGTTACTAAGCAGCTAAATTTGGATGATAAAAAGTTTGAACCACGTTCTATGAGATATGCTATTAGTAATGCTAAAAACCAAGGAATGTCACCTCAAGAATTTCAAAAAGCACAGCCAGATTATCGGGGTAGGGTAATTGCTGAAGTGTATGGAATTTATCAAGATAATTTGGCTGCGAATAATGCTCTTGATTTTGACGATCTAATCAGAATACCTGTGGAATTATTTCGGCAAAATGAGCAAGTATTAGCTTATTGGCATCAAAGTTTTAATCATATTTTAGTCGATGAATATCAAGATACTAATCGGACTCAATATAATTTCATTAGATTTTTAGCTACTAATGGTGAAGAACCTAGATATTTTAATAACTGGCAAAATCGTTCTGTTTTTGTAGTGGGGGATGTAGACCAATCTATTTATTCTTTCCGTATGGCAGATTATACAATTTTGCTGGAATTTCAGAATGATTTTGGTGATGGTTTGCCTGATGAAGATACTCGAACAATGATTAAGTTGGAGGAAAATTATCGGTCGCGGGAAAACATTTTAGAAGTGGCGAATAAATTGATTGAAAATAATACTCAACGTATCGATAAAATTCTCAAACCAACGCGGGGTTTAGGGGAAGAAATTTATTGTTATGAGGCTGAAAGTGAGTTAGAGGAAGCGGAGTTTGTTTGTAGCAAAATTCAGGAAATTATAGACCTAAATCCGGAGTTAGATTTAGGTAGTTTTGCTGTGCTTTATCGGACTAATTCTCAGTCACGTCCTCTGGAAGAAGCGTTGATTCATTATGATATTAAATATGTGATAATTGGGGGTTTGAGATTTTATGATCGGAAAGAAATTAAGGATGCTTTGGCTTATTTGCGGGTAATTGGGAATCCGGCTGATACTGTTAGTTTGCTCAGAATTATTAATACTCCGAGAAGGGGTATTGGGAAAACGACTATTGATTCTTTAATGAATGCTAGTGTAGAGATGGGAATACCTTTGTGGGAAATTATTAATGAGCCAATTTCTGTTAATGCTTTGGCAGGTCGTTCATCAAAAGCGGTGAATAAATTTGCTGAGATAATTCAACATTGGCAAAATGAGGTAGAAAATTTGACGGCTATGGAAATTGTTGAGGGAATTTTGCAGGATTCTGGTTATATTGAAGATTTGAAAAAACAGGGGACGGAAGAAGCAGATAATAGACTGGCAAATTTAGGGGAATTATGTAGTGCTGTTGCTCAGTTTCAAGAGGATAATGAGGATACAACTTTAGGAAGTTTTTTGGCAAATGCTTCTTTGGCTTCTGATTTAGATAACCTTCAAGATGGGCAGGAAGCTGTGTCGTTAATGACGTTACATTCGGCTAAAGGTTTGGAATTTCCGGTAGTATTTATGGTGGGTTTAGAACAGGGTTTGTTACCTCATTTTAGGAGTATAGATGACCCTTTATCTTTGGAGGAAGAAAGGCGACTTTGTTATGTAGGAATTACCAGAGCGCAAGAACAATTATTTCTTTCTTATGCTACTGAAAGGCGACAATTTTGGGGAGCGCGAGATGCTACAGTTCCCTCTCAATTTTTGGGAGAATTACCGACAGATTTAGTTAATACTAATGCTGTAAAAAAGGTGATTTATCGGCCAAAACCTCAGAGTCAAAAGACTAAAAATAATCCTGTGAAAAAATCGGTCAGTAATCAAACAGAAAGTTGGCAAGTTGGAGATAAAGTTATGCACGAAAATTTTGGCGTGGGGTTAGTAACTAATGTTTTGGGAGCGGGAAGAAAGATGAGTTTAGGTATCAAATTTGGTAAGAGTAAAAAAATTATTGACCCGAAAACTGCACCGATGGAAAAATTGAAATAATTATTAATTAGGGTGTGTTAAGATGCACCCTGATTTTGAGATTTATTTTATTATCTTTTCTCATAGAGTAATGTAATAACTAATCCGCTAGAGGGTGTCTATAATTAGTTGCAATTTTCAAGAGAAAGTGACAGGAGTTATTTCAGTTATCAGTTATCAGTTATCAGTTCAAGGAGGGTTGACATCAGGAATATTCTCTTTTTTTATCCTTAAAAGGGTAGGAGGCTTTAGACCAGAATTTTATGGTAAAATTATCCTCATCTACTATTTCCTTCTTGCTTCTTTTTTATTCAAATATTACTTTTTCCTAAAACATCTTTACAAGATATATTGTTTATATTAATGCTTGAATCTGAAGTTTCTTGCTGTAGTGGATTTTTTATATTTTGTGCAACTTCATTGACAACTTGGCTTCCTTGTTTTTGGTCGATTAAGCCTTTTTCTTTGGCAATTTCAATATTATAGCAAACTGCTACTGTTGCACCGTTAATAGTTCCCCCGGAAATATCAGTAACATCACTTAAATTAATTTAACTTATAAATCCGGAACCGCCACCTAAAACTGCTGTACTGCCAGTAATTAGAACTAGAAAAATTGATTTCATCGATTACCTGTGCAAAAATCTCAAATTATTTTCAATCAATTATAATCAATTACAAGATTATTGCAAGTCGCCAATTGATTTACGAAAAATTGCTGAATCGCCAAGCGGAGCCGGGATTTTGGGGAGTGTGAGGAGTGTGGGAAGATTGAATATTAAACTATACTTATAAACATATGTCATATAACCGGATTCTATATCAGAAGTCAGAATAAAGAAAGTATTAAAATATGGGAAGAGAGTTAAGAGACTTTTTATAAAATAAGTATTAAGAGAACGAATAGTTACTAAAATCCAAAAGTGGTCATATTGCAAAAGATTAAAATCCGATATTATATAGCAATCCGCCCATAGGTTGCGGCTAATTAAAAAGTAAATAAAAAAGTTGAAACTCCCACCTGTTACCTGTTCCCTCTTCCCTCTTCCCGAAAAAGCAGTAATATTTTTGCCACGAATAAAATAGGATTGCTATAGAGAGATTTTAGCTAAATATATTCCTAGATTTTTAACTGAGAAATAGTTGTCTTGATTTCTTCCTCCCTATTCCTTGTTCCCTATCTCATTTTTATATTTCCTTTACAAACAATTTCTCAGGATTTAAGATCGAAAGTCTGTAGTGAGTGAAGATAGTCTGTGCAATAACTGTTTAACCGGATTTTATATAATCCCATTTTCAGAAAATATTGCTACATTGCTTGGTTGTAGGTTTTATATAGAATCCGATTCTATAATATATGTTTATAACTATACTTCGCTCTGTTGCGTAATTAGCGATAGAAAATCTATTCTACAGCTATATCGCTCTCTTTCGCAATTATTGATGTTCTATTCATCTATTGTCCAATAGTTAGGGCGGGTAAATTACACCTCAAAGCTTTTAAAGGCAAAACTTTCAGCCTTTTTCAATATCAAAATTGATGTTCTATTCATCTATTGTCCAATAGTTACAGTAGTTTCGTCACATTATTATTGTACATATACAGAGCAAGTGCGACAGCTATATACTTTCATCCAACAAAGCCACTATACTTTAATCTTTAAATCTACCTCCTCCCACACTTCCGACACCTCCCACACCTCCCACACTTCCGACACCTCCCACACCTCCCACACTTCCGACACCTCCCACACTTCCCACACTTCCGACACCTCCCACACTTCCGACACCTCCCACACCTCCCACACCTCCCACACCTCCCACACCTCCCACACCTCCCAGACTTCCCCAACTATATAGTAAGCATTTAACCGGATTTGATATTAGGTAGTAGGTAGTAGGTGGTAGGTATTAATAGAAGAAGTGTAAATATTCCGCTCCGAAGAGTGTCCGGATTTTACTGTAACAATTTACTGTGACAATTTTTATTGAATTTGATATAAATTATCGGCGTTGCTGAACCAAGGTATGAAAATAAAAATTGAACAATCTCAAATATTTGTTATTCAATAGTGAGCGCAATTACCAAAAAATACAAATCATACCCACGCATCAGCAACGCCCAAAAAGTTAGTTAGGACGATACTTCTGAGCATCCAAAAAAATCTCTACCGATCCATCGCACAACTACAATTTTTCTCCCCCAACCATTCCTCCCCTAAATGCTTCAGAGCTATCATCACTGGTTTTACTTCTAACCCTTTTTCTGTCAGAGAATATTCCACATGGGGAGGGACTTCTGGATACACCCGCCTTGCTAACAAACCGTGCTTTTCCAACTCTCTCAATCTTAACGTCAGGGTTTTTGAACTAATCCCTGGTAGCGCTTCCAATAATTCATGGGTACGGCGATCGCCAGCAAATAGCTCTCGCAAAATCAACACCGACCATTTACTCCCTAATATTCCCAACACAAACTGAATTGGACAACCGTTGCTTAAACACAATATATCTGTCATTTTAACATCTGAGTTGAGAGTTTTATTTTTAAGTTTCATTGTCTTCTTAAGTTTAAAAAATTTATGTTTCTTCAATAATAACCTTTTTCACTGAAAAAACAAAAATTTTTACTTTTTGTAACTAAAGATATTGATAGAGCCTACCTTGTGATTATGCCAAAAAGTCATAGTATATAAATGGAGGTAAAAAAACATCCTCTAAATTAAGAAACCAGAAGTGATATATGAATAATCCACCTTACTTATGGAGTTTAACAACTAGGGATCGAAAACTTGGTTTCGCTTAATATCCAAAAAAAAGCATCTTTGTTTAACAAATTGAAACAAAAAAAAACAAAAATACATAAATAAAATCTGCTGCTCAATATGGCATAAATACAAAATTTGAGGAGGAAACTATGGTTAGTCTTTTAGGTAAAAAAAGCAAATTAAACGTAGATAAAGAAACAGCTTTTGTTCTGTGGTTTGAAGAAGTAGGAATTGGCGATATTCCATTCGTGGGAGGTAAAAATGCTTCTCTCGGAGAAATGATTCAACAATTAACTCCCAAAGGCGTAAACGTTCCCAATGGATTCGCGACTACAGCTTACGCATATCGGTATTTTGTCGAAAAAGCGGGATTAGAGAAAAAACTGCGAGAACTCTTTTCTGACCTAGACGTAGAAGATGTCAGGAATCTCCGTAAACGGGGGAAACAAGCTCGGACTCTGATTCTCGACACCCCATTCCCAGAAGAGTTAGAATCAGCCATCGTCGCAGCATATCATCAAATGTGCGATCGCTACGGAACTTCTGCCGAATATTGCGACAAACTAGACGGCAACTCCAAACAAGAATGTGAACGTTACACCAAAGAAGTAGACGTAGCAGTACGTTCCAGCGCAACTGCTGAAGACTTGCCAGATGCGAGTTTTGCTGGACAACAGGAAACCTACCTCAACATTTACGGTGATGAAGCAGTATTAGAAGCTTGCCATAAATGTTTCGCCTCCATATTTACAGACCGCGCCATTTCCTACCGTACCATCAAAGGTTTCGACCACTTTGATGTTGCTTTGTCAGTGGGTGTACAAAAAATGGTTCGTTCTGACCTCGCTTCCTCCGGTGTCATGTTCTCCATAGATACTGAAACTGGATTCAAAAATGCTGCCCTGGTAACAGCAGCTTATGGTTTGGGTGAAAACGTCGTCCAAGGTGCAGTCAACCCAGACGAATACTTCGTTTTCAAACCAACCCTCAAAGAAGATTTCCGCCCCATCCTGGAAAAACGCCTCGGTACAAAAGAACTAAAGATGATTTACGATATCGGCGGTTCCAAACTTACCAAAAACGTCCCAGTGCCAGTTTCCGAAAGGGAAAAATATTGCATCAATGACGACGAAATCTTGCAACTAGCAAAATGGGCCTGTGTTATTGAAGATCATTATTCTCAAGTGCGCGACCATTACACCCCAATGGATATTGAATGGGCAAAAGACGGCCTCACTGGTGAACTGTTCATCGTACAAGCGCGTCCAGAAACAGTACAATCTCAAAAATCTGGCAGCATTCTCCGTAACTTCAAACTCAAAGGTAGTAGCGATGTATTAGTTCGCGGTCGTGCCGTGGGAGAAATGATTGGGCAAGGTAAAGCTCGTGTTATTCTTGACGTCCATAAAATTGACGAGTTTATGCCAGGGGAAGTTTTGGTGACTAACAAAACCGACCCCGACTGGGAACCTATTATGAAAAAGGCTAGCGCGATCGTGACTAACCAAGGTGGGCGTACTTGTCATGCTGCTATTATTGCGCGGGAAATGGGTATTCCAGCAATAGTTGGTTGTGGTGATGCGACTAAAGTATTGATGACTGGTCAGGAAGTGACTGTTTGTTGTGCTGAAGGTGAAGAAGGCAAAGTTTATGAGGGTATGGTGCCCTTTGAGGTACAGGAAACTTTGTTAGGTGACTTACCCAAGACTCGCACTAAGATTTTGATGAACGTTGGCAACCCAGAGGAAGCTTTTGGTCTATCTTCTATTCCTTGCGATGGTGTAGGTTTGGCACGGTTAGAATTTATTATTGCCAATCATATTAAAGCTCACCCATTAGCTTTAATTCACTATGACGAGTTGGACGATCCGTTAGTGAAACGGGAAGTTGGTAATTTGACCGGGTTGTACGAAAACAAACCAGATTTCTTTGTAGATAAATTGGCGCAAGGTGTTGGTACGATCGCTGCTGCTTTTTATCCTCATCCTGTAGTGGTACGGATGAGCGATTTCAAGAGTAACGAATATGCTAACCTATTGGGCGGTCGTCAATTTGAACCTGGAGAAGAAAACCCCATGATTGGTTGGCGAGGTGCGTCTCGTTACTACGATCCAAAATATCGCGATGCTTATGCTTTAGAGTGTAAGGCGTTGAAGCGGGTACGGGATGAAATGGGTTTGACTAATGTGATTCCAATGATTCCTTTCTGTCGGACTCCTGATGAGGGTCGCAAGGTATTAGCGGAGATGGAGAAAAACGGTTTGAAACGGGGCGAGAATGGGTTGCAAGTGTATGTGATGTGCGAGTTGCCCAGTAATGTGATTTTTGCTGATGAATTTGCCCAAGTGTTTGATGGTTTCTCTATTGGATCTAACGATCTGACTCAGTTAACATTAGGTTTAGACCGAGATTCTGCTTTGGTAGCGCATATTTTTGACGAACGGAATGAAGCGGTACGTCGGATGGTGAAAATTGCCATTAAAGCAGCTAAGAAATACGATCGCAAGATAGGTATTTGCGGTCAAGCGCCTAGTGATTATCCAGAGTTTGCCCGGTTCTTAGTTGAGGAAGGTATTGACTCGTTGAGTTTGAATCCTGATTCATTGTTGAAGACTTTGTTGGATATTGGCAAGATGGAGGAGTCAGGTTCAGTGATGGATGACATTATGGATGTGGCGAAAGTGAAGTAATTTTATAATAGTGCAATAGTAGGGGCGGGTTTTAGCTAGAATTTTAATGCTTACTCTAAGATTTACATAAACCCGCCCTAATGCACACCCATTAGTTGTGTCAGTCCAGTAGGTTGTTGATGATTTCTATCTTTTTGTAGAAAGTAGCAATCGCTCCTTTTGTTAAACATAGATATAGTTATTTCGCTCGAAACGATATCTGATGGACCCATGACTGATATTTTTCCACCTTCCAATTCTAATTGATAATCTAAACCTGCTTCGTTGAATAGGGTTTGTACTATTTCTAAGTCTTTGATAGTGACATCCGACATACTTCCTCAGCAATTATATGATGATAGGTTGATTTGTATTTTAGCAGAAGATGCTACATATTGAAGTTAGGCATCAATTGACCATTCAGAGTTGCCCCGGTTTTAGTTGAGGAAAGTATTGATATCATGTACTCTGGTATCATTTGTCTAAACTTAAGTGTGAATATCTACAGGAAATTTAAGTTTTTTCCCTGCTTTTAAGCCTTCCTTCCTAAGAATTTTAACTATTAGGGATTACCTTAATAGAAATTTATCAAATCTCACGCACCACCTTTTCTGTTAAACCAGTTAAAGGTAATACTGCATTAAGCTTGACCACACTTAAATGGAGAAAAATAGCGCACCGATATTATTTTACTAGACTTGAGCGATCGCCTCTCATCTAAATTTTAAATTTCTCGGTTATCCGCTTCATTGCCTCGTTGACATTTTCCCGACTATTAAAAGCGGAAATACGCAAGTAACTTTCTCCCGCAGCACCGAAACCTGAACCGGGAGTACCCACAACATTAGAATTTTGCAACAGCTTATCAAAGAAATCCCAACTCAAAAAAAAATAGAAATTACACCATCAATCTTAACCCAGATTAGTCAGCTAAATCAAATAACCACGCTTCAAACCAAAATTAATACCACCCTCCCAATCAGATGTTAAATAATCTCGAACATAAACAAATAAATGCTCTACCACATCTGCATATATAGGGTTCTTAATATACCCTATATTTTGATAGTCCTATGCAGTAGTATATTAAGTAGTTATTTTGCCTCATTTACCCTGATACAGAGAAACTGACAGCAACTAATCTCACCACCTCTACAGGACTACCAAATATATTTCAACTCGTGCCTAAATATTAATTACCTAAAATACCTAAAATTTGTCTTCCCAAATATTTTTATCCTCAAAACTTCCTTGATCAGATTTTGGTAATTGATGCCAACCTTCAGCAGAATTAATCTGCTGCTGTGATTTATTTTTAGCAGCTTCCGAAAAATTATGTACCACTCCCGCTACATCAATACCAGCCGTTTGCTTCAACTCCTCAAAGAAACTCGCCATTTTAGTAGCATTGCTTCCAGTTTCAGAATTAATCACAGTCACATTATCCACATCAACTTCTGGCACAGTAGACACCATAATCTTCAGCAACTCTTCCAACTTCTGATATAGGAAAATTTCCCGTGCATTCCCACCGGCGGCTTTCCAAGATTCGGCTAACTTCTTAATCCCCTCTGCTTGAGCCTTTCCAGGTTCGACAATGGCTGCAGCATCACCCTTAGCACGAGCGATCGAACGCTTACAGTCTGCTTCTGCTGGTGCTACCACGTCCGCCTGTAACTGTTGTTTTACTTGTTTAATACGTTCCTTTTGCACTGCTACCTCAGCCTGAGTTCGAGCCACTTCTGACCCAATCTCTGCCTCGGCTTCAGCTATCACTGCTTGCCGTTTCGTCATCGCATCTTGAATACGTCGCTCCGCTTCCACACGAGCGATTTCGATTTCAGTTTCTATCTGTTTTACAGAAGTATTCTTCCGGTTTTCCGCCTCACGAATTATTGACTCTGCCTGAGTTTGCGCCTCAGCAATGCGAGAATCTCGTATGAGTTCAGCTTGTTGCTGACGACCAATAGAATCAAGATATGCCACCTCATCAGAAATATTCTGAATTTGTAAAGTATCTAAAACCAAACCTAATTTTTCAAGATCGTCTTCAGCTTCCTCCAGCAAACTTTTAGCAAACGCAATTTTATCTTCATTCACTTGTTCTGGTGTCAGAGAAGCCAAAACACCGCGCAAGTTTCCTTCTAGAGTTTCTTGGGCTAACTTTTCAATTTCCTTGCGGGTTTTTCCGAGTAGTCGCTCGATCGCATTATGAATAGTAGGCTCCTCGCCAGCTATTTTGATATTAGCCACACTCTCAACTGTCAGAGGAATACCACCTTTAGAATAAGCATTATTGACCTTGAGTTCAATAATCATATTACTCAAGTCCATACGGAAAGCTTGTTCCAAAAGAGGTACACGAACGCTACTACCTCCCTTCACCAGACGATATCCCACTTTTTTGTCAGTGTCTCCAACCTGGTGACGACTTCCGGCAAAGATTAACACTTCACTGGGTTGACAAATGTAATACAGGTTGCGAATGACAAAGGCTCCTGCTCCTGTACCCAGACCGAAAACTGCTAATAATGCTAATACTATTTCCATGATTTGTTTGCTCCGTAATTTTTTTTTAGGGTGTGGGGTTTGGGGTGTTGGGTATTGGGGAAGTGTGGGAAGATGAATACACTTAGAAATAAAAATCTGTTCACTCTTTAAGATTGGTCAGTTAACTACGACCTACCAGCTAAAACCTAAAACCTACCACCTACCACCTAACACCTAGTTCACCGGGACTCAACTTTTTTGCCATTCTGAGTGCTGAAATCACCTGTCACATCCACCCCAAGGGTTTGATTAACATTCTTGAGGAATTGGCGGAAGATTTCAGGATAAGCATTCACCAAGCTAGCAATAGACTTGCCATCCCCACTGTCAATAACTTTAATATTTTGCAGCTTAACTTGCCCCGGAATTTTGGCAGACTCACGCAAAATCATACTAATCTGCTGCAAGTAGAATAATTCAGCAGCATCTTTGCCTGTCTCCTGCCAAACCAATGACAGCATATCGTTAACTAAAGCTTCAGCTTGAGCATTTTCTGAGAGCGAAGCAGCATTTCCCCTAGCTAAAAGTTCTCGTGCTTGCCTTTCGGCTTCTGCTGGCAATACTTGATCGGCTTCTAAACGCAACCGCTCTAATTCTGCCCGCACTGTTTGCAATAATTGTTCTGCCCTGGCTCTAGCTTCCTTGCCTGCTGCTGTGGTTCGCTCTTCTTCTGAACGCGCTTGCTGTTCAAGTTCAGCTTTGATTTTGCGAAGTTCGTTTTCTTTTTGGACGATAAATGTGGTTGACTGAGTTTTAGCAATTTCTGACTGTCGTTTGCAGTCTGCTTCTATTTGTTCGGCTTCGGCTTTGGCGTTAGATTCAGCTATTTCAGCATCTCGACGAATCATAGCTATTTGTTTGCGACCGATGGAATTTAGATAATCTACGTCATCGGAAACGCTTTGAATTTTCAAGGTGTCGAGTTGTAGTCCTAGTTTTACTAAGTCGCGACTTACGTCATCGGCAATGCGTTCGGCAAACCGCAAACGGTCTTCGTTGAGTTGTTCTGGGGTAAGAGTGGCAACAACACCGCGCAGGTTTCCTTCTAGAGTTTCTCTAGCTACCCTGGTAATTTCTGAACGATCGCGGTCGAGAAATCTTTCTATGGCATTGCCGACTATTTGGGGGTCGTTAGAAACTTTGACATTAGCGATCGCTTGAATATGCAGGGGTGTGCCTCCTTTGGAGTAGGCATTGCGCACTTCTACTGGTACTGGCATGGTGCGCAAATCCATTGTTTTTGCTGTTTCTAAAATTGGAATCAGAATTGTTCTACCACCAAAAATTACCCGATAACCAACTTCTTGCCCTTCTTTTGTTCGACGTTTTCTACCGGATAAAATTAGGATTTCATTGGGTTTACAAATTTGCAGGAAGGTGTTAAGAAACCAGATTAATGCAACTACTCCAAATATAGATAGAGCGATGGGTAAACCTGTAGATAATTTTCCTCCCAAGGTGTTACCTTGACCAGTTTCAGAAACTCTTGGAGCTTGAGCTATTTCTACTGTAGTTATTTCGGTTTTTTCTGACTCAAAAATTTTACTTTTCATTAGTTAAATTTCCTCATTAATGCTTGTAAAATCAATCAACCTAATTGCTCAAATAAAATGGAAATTAATTACCATATGGACAAGACATGAATTATTAGTTGATACTATTATTTGAGAACAAAATAAAAAAGATATAAACTCCTGGATTGATGAATATGGCAATAATTTTTAATTTTGACTTTTTGCTCTATTTTGGGTAATGAAAAGATGATTGGGAAACCACCCATACCTGATTATTTTCCGTGCCCACAATAAATACTTTTTCTCCCTTAGTAAATTCTTTAGATTCTCCAGTACGAGCAACTAATTCTAGGTTAGATTCCTTAACATTTAGACTGACTTTCCCCTTACTATGAGCATCAAATGGAATTTCGACAGTGCAGGCTAGACCCAAAAAATCTTCAGGAGTTACTAGACTATTTACAACTTGTCGTCGGCGAAAAATAGACAACAACAAAACTATTAACATCCCGCCAAATATTCCCACTGCTACTGAGATATAGGCTAGCATTAAAATTTGATTTTTCATCCTGATTTATTTTTAGGTAAAAAATCCTAAGATTTATCTTCAGACAACTTAGCTAGACAATCTTCTGATATGACCCATGCTCTATTATTTTCTACTCCCACAATAAAAGCAATTTCTCCTTGATGAAATTCTCTAGACTCTTCAGTAAAAGCAATGAATTCTACTATAGACTCCTTAACATTTACTCTAATTTTGCCTCTACTATCTTTATCAAAAGGAATTTCAACTGTTCCCGAAAGACCAACTAAATCAGCACTCCGCACCAAGCTATCTACTTGGTTATGTTTTAAGGTATGCAATACCCATGCCATTATTGTCCCACAGAGAATACCAACTATGATCGAAATAATCGCAACTATTGTTGGTGAAAGAGTTGGAGAACTATAGGATAATAAAATTCCAGTTAAGCCAAAGAAGCAACTGCCAAAAGTCCAAAATTTAAAGCTAAATAATGGTAGCCACAACCTCCGGCGAGGCCGAGAGTTAAATAATGTGTTAGTCTTTTTATTTGGTCGGTCTACCACTTCAAAGTCGGGATCGAAGTCTTGGTCAAAATCAACCCCATCCAGACCCGCAAATACAGAAAGTGCCACAAATGCTCCACCAATGATTAAACAGAAAATATAAGCAGATTCCATAATTTGTCCTTCATAATTTTTAATAGTCTCTTATATCTTTTTATTCTGGCAAACCAGCCTCTGTTTCCGCCTATTTGTAAAGAAAATTTGTGTTTCTTGTGTTTCTAGGCTGAACGAACTTTAAAGTGAAACCCATCTAGTTGACTTTTGAGAATAGGTGGGGTCATTTCAGTTATCAGTTAACAGTTATCAGTTATCAGCCATGCGTGAAAAAAGAATTTTATGCTTGAGAACACTTCAAATATTAATTAATTAACAAGGTTGTTCAAATTTATTCCTTTCATCAGCAGCTTTTTTTCTAGTTTTTCCGATTATTTAACTACACCCAAAAACCCACACCCAAAACCCAAGATTGATAATATTTGTAGCAAACAGTTATCAATTTGTTATTAGATCAAAAAGAGAGACAGGTTTAGCAACCCATCCCTCCTTAATCAAGCAAGATTTTTTTTCCCACTTAAAATAGTTTTTAGTTAGCAGATTCTTCAGAAGTCAACTGAGGAAATTTTTCGGCAAAATATTTGCTGAGGAATGTATTAACAAAAGACAAGATTACCGGACCTATAATAAAAGAAAGTAAACCACTTACTTGAAATCCTGGTACTAATGCAGCAGCTAACCAAAAGCAAAAACCATTTACTACTAAAGAAAATGCCCCTAGAGTAACTAAAGTTATTGGTAAAGAAACTACTTTAATAACTGGTCTAATGACAGCATTAACAATGCCAATAGCAGCAGCAGCGATTAATGCCACTGGAAATGTTGCTATATTTACTCCGGGAAAGATAATGTCTACAACTAATAGACTCAAAGCAGTAGCTAATAATGTTAAAAGTGTGCGAACCATAAATTCTCCTTTAGCTGATTTTTTTTTATTCCTATTTTTATCATAGACAAAAAATTTGCTTTTTACCACTGTAATCAGATAGATTGAAAATTTCAAATTATGCTTCTTTAAGTATAGATATCAAAACCTAAATACTTATCTTGAGATAGATGTAATATACTGATTTGTTCCCAATATAAATATATGTATAATTATCAAATCAAAATAACTATATGAGATGACTTCAAATTATTCTTGGTATCCTGATTCTTCCTTTATCAGTTTTTCTGACAAAAGGAATTAGTTCGGCGCTGTTTTTTAATATTTTATTGACATTATTAGGATGGGTTCCTGGTTCTATCCATGCTCTCTGGGTAATGTCTAAACAGTCAGAGCAAGCTAGTGAAGAAGCTTACTAATTTTCACTTTTTGAGTAGAAAATGGTGCGTTACGACGGATTGCTGAATTATTCTCATTGTCTGAGTTTAAGCCGTAAGTACGCACCCTACTGGACCGACTGGGTAATGTCTAAACAGTCAGAGCAAGCTAGTGAAGAAGCTTACTAATTTTCACTTTTTGAGTAGAAAATGGTGCGTTACGACGGATTGCTGAATTATT
>JASJEE010000431.1 GCA_030064835.1 Microcoleaceae cyanobacterium MO_207.B10
CGGAGATGTTGGGAAGAGGGGACGGTTTAGGTGATTTTATCTGAAGAAATTTTCTTGAATTTCAGCACAAAATATTCCTATTTTGAGGCTAATAAGTAGCTCTTAACTAGGAGATAAATTGAAGATAAAAAGCTAGAACAGCCTTAGCTATCCTAACTTTTAGCTTGATTCAGCAAACCCTATTTAGACAAGTCATATTAAATCCAGTTGAACAGTGGTTATTGCGACGATAGGAAGCAATTTCCTAAACTCCTGAGATTGCTTCCTTCTACTCCGTTCCTCGCAATGACTTTATATATCTTGAAGGTGAGCGCACCTACTGCAAGTTCTTGATGATGGAAAAAATCTATCAACTACTAATCAAATGACACACATAAAATAAATGGTGCGTTACGACGGATTGCTAAATCTCTTTCATAGTCTAAATTTTAGCCGTCTAACACACCCTACTGGACTACTGGACTGTTTCATCTTAAAATGTTGCATTAGAAAATGGGGTGATGGGGGGATGGGGTGATGGGGTGACGAAAAAAGCTAATGCACTATTTTAGGTGAAACAATCCACTACTGGACTGTTTCATCTTAAATGTTGGGCGTTGCTGAATCAAGGTATGAAAATAAAAACTCAACCATCTAGAATAGTTACTATTTAATAGTTTAGCGATCGCTAATAAATATAAATCATACCCACGCATCAGCAACGCCAAATGTTGCACTCTTATTTTAAATTCTGGGTTGATTAATCTCCCCCCTCTTCCCCCTCTTCCCACACCTCCGAGACCTCCCACCCACACTTTTTTAATGCACTACTTTAGCTGAAACAGTCCACTACAATTTTGCTACTAACTAAATCTATACCTATCACATTAGTTGTTTTGGGTGTACTCCTTCTTACTCCCTACTCCCTACTCCTTACTCCCTCTTTGCTAGAGAAGTCTAATAACCACCTGGTTCTTCTTCATATTCTGGCATCTTAGTTTTCTCCGGAATATTCACACGAGGAGCTTGATAGGGTTTTGGTGCTTCATCATCAGCCCAGGCGTCTTTTTCTATCTCTTCATCAAATTGATATTCTGAGGCTGGTTTATATTCTTGTTCTGGATATTTATCATCTTGATAATCATATCCGCCTGAGTCACCCCAATTATCTTCTTCATATTCATCTTCATAAACAGGTTCTCGTCTTACCTGACGTGCTGGTGGGGGAACAACTACTGGCTCTTGCTCATAATAATCATCATAAACTGCTTCTCGCTCTAGCTGAGGAGGAGGAGCAATTTCTTCTTCATAGTAATCATCATAAACTGGTTCAGGTTGAACTACCCTGCGTCTTGATACTTCTGGTTCTGCCCAGTCTTCATCCCATGTTTCTTGATTTAATGGTGCTACTGTGCGAATAGGTTCACGAGTCACCGGTTGTCCTGAACCTAATTGATTATCCGGTTTAACAGTGGGAGGATAATATAATCCCTCTTCTTCTCTTCGCCAAGGAGGTTCTCCCAAACCTAAACGTTCTAAGACACCAACACTCAACTGTTGCAGTTTCTCTTCCGAACCTTCAAAGACAATTAGACGATTTGGCCCGCTACTGACAATTTCATCAATTGACAGCTCATAAGTGCTAAGAATTTGCTCTGGAATTTGCGGTATACCTATAGAAGCGATAATCAATGACAAAACTTTGCCATTTTTAGTATCAAATTTGAAACCTCTAACTCGGCCTAACAGTTCGCCATTTTCCGTCAGGACTTCACTATTAATCAGGCTACTATAAGCTTCAGAGTCAATATCTTCTTCTACTACTTCCTCGTCATCTACCAAGATGACATCTCCTATTTCACGGATATTTTGGAGAAACATAAACTTTGGTATACCAGCTACTGCTAATATATTCTCCCGTAGTCCAATAGCTACTACCTCTCGCCTATCTACATCTACCCATAACTGGCTTACCACTCCTAGTCGCTTACCTTTATCACGAGTAATTACTTGAGTTCCTAAAATTTCGGAGCGTTGGCAGATTTGTTCAAATGTCATTTTAGTCTAGTCCCAATTCTATTTTAGATTTTATATTTTAGATTTTACTTTCAGCAGATAGATAATATTAGGCTAAGGCGTTTGATTCAGGAATAATAATTTTGCATTTTAGATTGTTGATCAATTTTGAGTTAATTGTTTCCATAAGATTCGGATAATTATCCAATGCCCAAATTAAAAATTAATATCTTGAATCAATATGCTACCTTGATCTTTGATGTTTAATCTTTATTTAGAGATTATTTATTCATTTTAATACCTAAAACCTGGGTATGAGCGCCCCTAGCTTGGGTGACACCGATGGTATGGTCAGATGATTCCATCATTGGCCTCCGCAGACTAACAACAATAAACTGAGCTTGTTGCGCCTGTTGTTTTATCATTTTAGCTAATCGCTCCACATTTGCCCCATCGAGAAACATATCTACCTCATCAAAGGCATAAAAAGGAGATGGACGGTAACGTTGTAGGGCAAAAATAAAGCTCAAGGCGGTTAAAGACTTTTCTCCCCCAGACATAGAGGCTAATCTTTGCACTGGCTTTCCTTTGGGGTGGGCTACTAAGTTTAACCCACTGTTAAAAACATCTTCTGGGTCATCCAGTTGTAGATAACCGTCTCCTTCGGAAAGTTGGGCAAAAATGACCTGAAAATTTTGATTCACTGCATCGAAAGCTTCAAAAAATGAACGTCGTCTCAAGGTAGTAAAGTTCTCTATTCTTAACAACAGTTCCGTGCGCTCTCCTTCCAGAGTAGCTAATTTTTGACTTAGCTCTTCTAAACGTTTCTGGGTTTGGTCAAATTCTTCTAGGGCCAACATATTTACAGGTTCTAGGGCCTGAAGTTGTTTCTGTAGCGATCGCACCTCCTTTTCTAATTCTCCCAACTTTATATTCTCCGGCACTTCTGGCTGTGGGTCAGGCAACTCAGCCTTTTGTTCTGCCAACTGAGCCCGCAAAGCCAGCAACTGTTCCCGACGTCCCTGTTGAGATTCTTGTAGCTTTTGTAGTTGCCATTCTAACTGCTGCTTGGCCAAATAAAGTTCCCGCAGTATGGCCTCAGCTTGGTCTCGTCTTTGTTTCTCTGTCCCTAATTTTTCCTCAGCTTTAGCCATTGCTGCTTTTGTTTGGGCAATTTGCTCGTCTACTGCCAATATTTGACTTTTTATCTCTTTTATACTAGTTTCACTAGCTAATTTTTGCTCTTGATACTCCAAAAGCCGATGGCGACCAGCCTCAACCTTTTCTTGCAAAAGCTGTTGTTGGTTTTCCAACTCCTGAAGTTTTTGTTGAGCAATCCGCCAAGTAGCCTCCAGCTCTTGCAAAACAGCTTCCTGAGACCGAATTAAAGATTGCATCTGTTGCCATTCACTGTGGGTATGAGATTTTTCTAACTCGGCCAAAGTTTGCCTTAACTCTGTTAATTGGACTTCCTGAACAGGAATTTCTTGGTCTAGGGATACTAACCGACTTTGAGCATTAGCCAGTTCTTGGGTATTTTTCTCTAATTGCCCTCGCGCCTGCTCCTCCTGTCTGGTCAATTTTTGCAATTCTGACTCTATTTGTTCTACTTTGAGTTGAGTTTCTCTAAAATACTGCTTCCCTTCCATCAAAGCTTGCGATCGCTCCTTCACATCCTCCTTTCTCCGAGAAATTTCTACCAAACACCGCTCCAAAACAATCTCTATTTCCTGGAGGCGCTGGCGATGAGATTCCATTTCCCCCATTTCTGCCGACTCATTACCATCAACTGTGCCAAAATGCAAACTTCCAGAACGGCGCGACACACTTCCGCCAGTCATCGCCCCACTAGTCTCCAAAATTTCCCCATCCAGAGTAACTATCCGATGTTGACCCAAAAGCCGCCGAGCATTTGCCAAACTATCAAATACCACTGTCGAGCCAAACACATAAGCAAAAATATCCTGATAACGGGAGTCACAGTCAATCAAATTCACCGCATAATCAATAAACCCGGCTGCTCCCCAACGCAAACTATCATCCCGCTTCAGACGAGAAGGCCGAATTTTATTCAGAGGCAAAAATGTCATCCTTCCTGCTCGTTGTCGCTTCAAAAATTCAATGGCGGAAGCTGCCACCGTATCATTTTCTACCACCATATTTCCCAGACGGCCACCAGCAGCAATTTCTAAAGCCAATTGATATTTTGGTTCCACTCTCCCCAGTTGTGCCACTAACCCAGAAATGCCAGAAATACCTGACTGTTGCAGAATTTTAGTGGCATAAGTTCCGGAAGCTTCTTGAACTGCCTGTTGTTGGGCTTCTAATTTATCTAGTTTCCGTTGTCGTTCCCGTTGTTCTTGGAGGAGACGGGTGTGAGTATCTTGTTGAATTTGCAGGTCTTGTTCTACGGCAGCTAATTGCTTGGTCAAGGATTCGACTTGATAATTGGCTGTTTCTTTTGACTCTTTTACTTTTTTATGGTATGCAGTTTGATTTTCTATTTCAACCTTTAAGGCTGTCATAGACTCTTGTTGTTCTTGGATTTGTTTTTCTAACTGGTAAGCTTTTTCCCTAACTCTAGCTTGCTCAGACTTTTGAGGGGTAAGACTTTGCTGTAAGGTTTCAATTTGATGATGGAGTTGGGCCTGTTGTTGTATCCAGGCTTCAGCAGTATCAGCTATAGCACTAGCTGACTCTCGTTGTTGATTGAGAGTTTCTTGGTCTTGGTTGCGAGCTGTCTGTAGAGATTCGACATTTTGAGTCTGGACAATTTTTTCTGTGGTTAATACTTCCAGACTTTGCTGGTGTTTCTGGATTTGTTGTTGGAGTTGGCTAAGGTTAGTTGTGGTTTGGTCGATGGTTGTTTCTAGTTCTTTTTGCTTTTGTTGAAGTTGACGACGCTCTGCTTCTTGTGTAGCTAGAGTTGATTGTAAAGCTAAAAGTTCCTCTTCCCCCAAGGCTTTAACTAGAACGTTGAGTTGGTCTAGCTCTGTTTGGGCTTGTTGAATTTCAGTTTGTTTGGTTTGAATTTGTTGATTTAGTTCGGTGGCGGAGCGATCGCCTGATTCTATATTTTCTCTGATTTTCCACTCTTGTTTTTGCAGGTTTTGCCATTTGAGTATTGTTTGCCAAAGGGTTTTTTCTTCGAGTTGACCTCTTAACTTTTGATATTGTTGAGCTTTTACACAGTCTTGGGAAAGACGGTCACATTGTTTTTTGAGTTCTTTTTCAACTATGCGACTTTTTTCTTCTTGTTCTTTTACCAGGTCTAGTTTGTCTTTAGCCAGGGAGATTTTTCTGTCAAATTGGGCCACTCCTGCCAATTCATCAATAATTTCCCGGCGTTCGCGAGGTTTCATGGAAATGATGCTAGTTACGTCACCCTGGAGAACGACGTTATATCCTTCGGCATAAACCCGGAGTTGATTTAATTGTTCGTGGAGTTCGGTTAAGGTGCATGGTTGACCATTCATATAATAAGTGGAAGTGTAAGTTCCTTGTTTAGTGACTCGGAGGCGACGAGAGATACTCCACTCACTCAAGGAACTAAAAGATAGGGCTATCTCAAATGGGTCATCTGATTCTAGGGACTTCGAGCCATTTGCTATAGCTTCTGGTTGATTTTCTATAGTTGTTTGGATTTCTGGCTGTGATGGTTCGGCATCTTTATGGCCATTTAATTTTTTTTGTATGTCTTCTACGTCAAAGGTGACTTTGACGATAGTTTCGACGGTTTTGCGTCCTACTAATTTATTGTTTACTAAGTCTGGCAGGCGTTCGGCTCTCATGCCTTTGGAAGTGGATAAGCCCAAGCAGAATAGGAGTGCATCAAGAATATTGGATTTTCCAGAACCATTAGGCCCGGAAACTACAGTAAATCCAGGTAGCAACGGAATCGTAGTTGTGCCACCGAAGGATTTGAAGTTGGTTAGTTCCAGGCGTTTAATGTAAACCATGAAGGCCAGTTTGTGGTCTGGATAGATTTTGGGCTTTTAATTATTTAGATATTATAAGCAGGACTTGGGGTTTATGACTTTGCTTTTCTAGGATTTGAAGGTTTGGGGGGAGTCGGCGGTTTTGTTGCGGATGGCGCAATAGGAGTTTTTGCTTACTTTCACAGCATTTGCTTTTGTTGCGTATGTCGCAATAGAAGAGTTTTTTGTTTAATTTGCCTGGGATGGTTTTATTGC
>JASJEE010000432.1 GCA_030064835.1 Microcoleaceae cyanobacterium MO_207.B10
TGATTCTGGCAGTCATTTTTCCGAATTTTTCGGTCTCCTGAACTCTTATAGTTGTTAGGCTCCTGAAAACGGCTTTCCTGAAGGCTTTGTATCTTAAGAAAAGATACCAAATGGCTTCTATAAATTTATTGAAGTCTTTGTTGTTGACTTCTCCGCAGGTTAAAATGCGCGGATTCTAAAAGTATGCAAAGTAACGTCGTTTTAACGTAGTTTTACCGTTGCTTTGCATATTTATTAGCTGACTAATAAGCAGGTACACAAAATTAATTACACATTTGCCAAAGTTGAAACCTTTTGACTACAAGCGTTACAGAGAATTAGAGTAGGCAATTAATTCTGTGTAGGTGCTTACTAAAGGTTTACAAAGCACCTTTATTATGAGTAAGGCATAAGGGTTAGAGAGGAATTTAAAATACTGGCTTCTGATAACCGGATTTGGTATAAAAGAATGATATTAGCTTGACTAGGGCGTGTCCCTAAATTACTTTCTTTCTTTTGCTCTTGATTTCCTACCAAAAACAATCACTCCAACTCCAATATGACGATTATGATGATCCGATGATTGACGACAATTCTAGCTGCTTTGTTAACAGTGTCCCTATTCTGTCACTTTCCGGTTTCTCCTATTAATAAAAAGTTTTAAACAGACGCCACATCAATTGATTCAGGTGTTTGTTATTAACATTTAGTCATTTGGTCGTCCTGTGGGATTTTAATTCAGAAAAAACTGGGCGATCGCTAACTGTATAAGAACTCTAGAATTCAGAAATGATAAAGCTTTTCGGAGAGTGACAGAAGAGGGATATCTCTCATTACTATTCAGAGGTAGGAGCGGATAACATAGATAATTTCAACAGTTATCTTACAGTTATCTTTAATATAATCTTCACAAAATTCCCAGTAATCTTTGTAGAATCTTTACATAATACCTATGAAATTAGAACTATAGTAAATTTACAAGCTTATTTTACAAACTGTGTAGATTATCTAGAAACTGGAGAAATAAATAATGACGAATACTCTATTAAATAAATGTTTACAGATAGCTGTTGTTGGTGCTGGAATTCTGGTTAGTAATACATCCCATGCAGCAATTATTGGAGGCAGAGGTGTGGTAGGAGTAGTAGATAACGAACAACTGATTACAAATCAAACAGTAGAATATATTTCTCCTACTCAAGATATAGGATTAACCTTCGTCACACCTCCCGAAGAATTTACTCTCGTGGCGCTGGAACATTTTCCCAGGGAACAATGGCCAGAGTTAATTAATCCAGACCTTAATTTTCAGGTTTTTAATGAAAAGCAAGACTTTACTCTTACTCGGAATCTGAGATTATGGGATGGATTTAGTAGAGACCATGGTAAAAACGTTTTTCTAGAAAAAGGTACCACTGTGAGTAGCCATGTTATATATATCAATCCACAGGGAGGAAGTAATCGATTATTCTGGTCAGGTGAAGTGGAATTTAATGGCAAAATTGCAGGTCTAGTTGCTCGCTCTTGGGAATTTGGCGGTACTAACAAATTCCTGGGTTTGGATGGTGTTGATTATAATATCAGATCTGGCTTAGACGGACCAGGGCTAGGAAAATTTGCTGGTCAAGGAGATGAAGCGATTTTTACTGGCAAGACTTTATCTCTTTCCATATCAGCAGCTTTGGGATATGAGGCAGTCCGAGTCATTACCTACCAAAGTGAAGAAGTTCCCGAACCCTCTGCTATACTTGCCTCCGCCACAGCTATGGGTTTTGGAAGCTTTTTCAAAAGGAAAAAGTCCAAACAGGAATAGCCAAAATCAAATTAGTGGTCGATCCGATCTTGGTTGGCTGGTTGCTAGGCCCATTTTTTTATGCAATGACAAAGCAAGCTGAAAGTGCTAACAAATTACACTCAAACATCCTTTCAGATATCATATAACTGTTACAACTATTAAAATTTAAGATACCTCAGATGCCAGAAAAAATTCTCTTCATCGGTCTTGATGCAGCCGACAAAGACTTGCTCCTTGATTGGGCTAAGGTAGGCTTGCTTCCAACTTTTCAATCTCTGCTACAGAAAGGAGCTTTTGGAATCACCAAAGACCCACCAGGAATTAACGGTTGCCACTGGCCAACTTTTTTTAGTGGGGTTTCACCAGCTAAACATGGTCGTTACTGGGCACAACAGATTCAGCCTGGAAGTTATGATATTAAGTCTTTTGATTTTCAATGGCAACCTTTTTGGAATGTACTCACTCAGGCTGGCCGTCAGGTTGTTCTAATCGATGCACCAGAAGCTCCCCTTGCAGAAGAACTTAATGGGGTTCAAATAGTTGAAAAGCCTTACTCGAGAAGTTTTGAGACTTATCCCCAATCTTTGGCAGCAGACATTAAGACACAACTGGGAGAAAATCCAATTGGCAGTCTCCGTTCTTGTGGACGCAGCCTGGTTGACATCCAGAACTTTCGTCAAAACTTGCTCAATAGCATCGAAAAAAGGACGGAAACGATCGCTCACTTTTTAAATCAAGGTGAGTGGGATTTGTTTCTAACTGCTTTTCGAGAATCTCACTGGGTCGGTCACCAGTGTTGGCATCTCCATGACCCCAATCACCCAGAACACGATCCAGAGATTGTCAGTTCTCTGGGAAACCCACTCAAGGATATTTATATTGCTATTGATGCTGCTCTTGGAAAAATTTTGCAGCAGGTTGGTCCGGACACAACGGTGTTGATCTTCGCAAGTACAGGTATAGGTCCTAACTATACAGGTGTACATATCCTCGATCAAATTCTCTTGCGGTTAGAGAATCCAGGCAAAGCAATGCCTGAAACAGTGAATCAGAAATTAAATTTCTTAAAGCAATTTAAGTTTCTCAGGGAGCTGAAAAAGCAAATTTTGAAACCTCTGGGGAGTGCTGAAAGCAAACGGAAAAAGGCAGCTAGCAGTATGGCTAATAGGAAATGCTTTCAGGTTCCCTCTAGTGAGGGTTTTGGAGGTATTCGGGTAAATCTTGTTGGTCGCGAGCCTGAAGGGAAGATTCAACCAGGGCAAGAATATAAGTCATTCTGTGAAGCGCTAAGTAAGGATTTGAAAGAATTGGTTAACCTTGATACTGGAGAACCTCTAATCAAAAATATTTTTCAGTCCACGGAAGTCTATCACGGAGAAAACCCTATGGGTGTTCCAGATATCTTAGTAGAGTGGAATCGGAATGCACCAATTTCTTCTGTTCACTCTCCAAAGATAGGAAAGCTTGATAAAGTTTATTGGGATAGTCGAACAGGAGATCATAAACCTGGTGGACTGTTTTTGGTTCTCGGGCCTCAAGTTAAACCAATGCAACTCGAACAAGTTGCATCGATTATTGATTTAGCCCCAACAATTGCCTCCCTACTGGAAGTTTCACTTCCTCAAAGCGATGGGCAAGAGATGGCTATCCCAATTGCTGTATGAGTATTTTGAGATAGACAATTTCTACCAATCGTAGCTATGACCTAATAAGTCATACAGTTTCTTATTCAATGGCTGAAAATAATCCTTCAGCCTTTCTAATACTTTTTTCTCTTCTTCAGATATTTCCTCTTTTTTGTATTTGCCTGTATTATACTTTTGCTGCTGAATATTAGAAGCCATTTCTGGCGGGAAGTGTTCGATATTTAGAAAATCACAGACAGAGTTCAAGGTTTCGATTAAGTTCTTTTTAAATTGATTGAGACTCAAAATTAGGATAGTATCCTTGTCAAAATAACGATAGTAATTTTCTAGTTGTTCTGTATATCTACCTCTACCAACATAGTCATAACGGAAAGGGTATTTTCGATAATCAAAATCAGAACTAAACTCCTCAGCGATCGCCTCTGAAAAACTTCTAGGATCGTAAAATCTTCTCAAATGATCGTTGTCAATATTGGCAAAACTATGAAACATTTGCCAGGCTGAGTAAGCACGAGAAACAGGTTCTCTCAATATGGCAATAATCTTGATATTTCCTAAATCTTTTTTAATTAGTTGAGGCACTTCTTCATAGTAAATATAGTCAGGGGAAGCATCACAGTTTAGTCTATTTCCTGTGGCTATTTTTGAAGGGAAATTACTTAAATACCAACCCCAACCACGACTATAATGTTCAGCTCTACCGTAGTAACGAACCTCTTTAAATGATTTTCTGGGAAAAATTTGAGGATGCTGAATCAAATAGTTATATAGTGAGGTAGTTCCTGCCTTCTGTGCCCCGATAATTAAAAAATTAGGTTTGGCTTTAATAACTGGATAGGTAATATTTCTGATGGTTTTTTTTAACACATTATTTCTCCTTGATTTCTCCTACATACTAGGACTATAGTCTTTTTTGTTACCGATTACTGCTCAAATTCGATACATCGAGTTCAAGCACAACTTGTATTATACAAAAATTGATGATTTATGGTCAAGAGTATCAATATTATCAATATCTATCGCATTCAGTATATATCCATTTGAGCAGTTTAGCAACTGAAAAGTAATCAATAGGATTATTCAGGTGATCATGTCCTGATTTAATTCCTTTTAACATTAACTATGGTCAAATAGCATATCTACAGTAGTTCTATAATCAATAAAAATTAAAAATCTTGTCAAAAATGAATCAATACTATGCTAAAGTTGCTAAAGGATTGGAAGCGATCGCTGCCCAAGAATTAGAAAGTTTAGGAGCTACAAATGTCACTCCAGAATTTACGGGGGTAAGTTTCACTGGGGATAAAACTTTACTTTATCGGGTTAATCTTTGGGCAAGAACTATTTTTAGAGTATTAGTTCCTATTGCTGAAGTTCGATGTGTGAATCGAGAAATTCTTTATAAAGAAATAAAAAAAATTGATTGGGCAGATTATATATCGCCGAAGAATACATTAGCAGTTCATTGTACGGGCGGAAATGAAAGACTAAATCATACTCATTATACTGCTCTGCAAATTAAAGATGCAATTACTGACCAGCAAATGCAAAAATTTCGCTACAGGTCAAATGTTGATATTAAAAATCCAGATATTTTAATTAATGGTCATATTCAAGGAAACCGTTGTCTTCTAAGTTTAGATAGTTCTGGTAGTAGTTTGCATCAGCGAGGATATCGTTTAGCGATGGGTTTTGCTCCCTTAAAAGAAACTTTGGCAGCAGCTTTATTGGAGATGGCAGAATATTCTCCTGATTTACCTTTTTTAGACCCTTTATGTGGTTCAGGAACTTTGCCTTTGGAGGCAAGTTTAAAGGCTTTAAATATTGCACCGGGATTGTATAGAAATGAGTTTGGTTTTATGAAGTGGCATGATTTTGATGACTCGATTTGGCAAGGGTTATTAGTAGAGGCTAAAAATAGTCAATTAACGGAATTAAAAGCAATTATTATGGGTAGCGATCGCGACCAAAATGTTCTTTCTCATGCTCGTACAAATGCTCAAAAATGTGGTTTAGAAGATAAAATAAAGTTAATTCAAGGAGAATTATCTGAGTTAGAAGCTCCTGCAGACAAAGGAATGATTATTTGTAATCCTCCCTACGGCGAACGTTTAGGAGAGGTGGAAGAGTTGGGTAAATTGTATAAAATGTTGGGAGATATTTTTAAACAACGTTTTACTGGATGGACGGCATTTATTTTGACAGGAAATAAACAGTTATCTAAGCAAGTGGGATTAAGAACTTCTCGGAGAATCGCTGTTTATAATGGTTCGATTCCTTGTACTTTGCTGAAGTATGAATTATATTAAATAATTAGACTTTTTATGTCACTGTCTGGATAATATAGCAATCCTATTTCAGTTGTAAGATTTTGGTGTCAGTTAGAAGTCTGGAGTCATAATTTTTAAGGTTTTCAGCTCCAACTAAATCTCATCAAAATCCTCACAATCCTCACATCTCATTCCTGATTGCTATACAATAAAACTTCAAGTTTATAACGGTTTATTTGTCATAAATAGAAGAATTTTTATAATAATAAATATAAGAATTATTTGGAAGTATGTATGAGTAGTTGAAAATAAAGCTATCGCTCTCTAGACAAGAATTACCATAATTCATATCATAAGAGATTGTTTGTAAAGGAAATATAAAAAGGAGATAGGGAACACTTAACTGGGAATAGGGAATAGGGAATAGGGAATAGGGAATAGGGAATAGGGAATAGGTCCGAAGAAATCAAGACAAATATTTGTC
>JASJEE010000433.1 GCA_030064835.1 Microcoleaceae cyanobacterium MO_207.B10
CTTTTTTTCCCCTATCCAAGGGGAGGCTTTAAACCAGAATTATTTAATTATTAATAATTAATAATTAATAATTGGGGAAGTCCAGATATTTCCCAAAACTTAATATTAGGTGTAAAATTAATATATTAGTCTGTAATAGGCATCAGGTCAATAAGCAAAAGGATATCCAATTATGACCACAACTTCAAACTACACCAACAACGCCAACCACACTGAAACAACTGGGGAACAACTAGGTGCATTTTTACAAGCTCATCACGAAATTGAATATATTCTACCTGCTTTGGTAGGAATGATGATCACCAATAGATTTCAACTGCGGGGAGCTACAGCACTTCTTGTTAACCTAACAGTTGCAGGTTTTGTCCGTGAAATCATCGAACAACTCAAACACCAAGCAATAAATGTACCTGTAGTCGAAAGTAGTCACACAACAACAACTACGACAGCCCAATCTACAACTACAGTTATTAATGAAGACTCGCCAGCATATACTATAGTACATTCCCTTCCTGGTCGGATACGGTTACGCATTCCCAGAATAGGAAGCGATCGCGACTATGCCAGACGTTTGGAACAACTATTAATGCTAGATTCCCATGTATTAGGGGTGCGGATCAATACTAGCGCAGCTTCCGTGATTATTCACTATCAAACAGAGGGAATGTCAGACTGGGAATTAGGAATGCGACTAATGACTATTATTGAAGAAGTTGAGTCTGAAAATAGGGAAGCCGGAACCGGGAACGGCGAACAGGAAACAGAGCAGGAGTAGTGGATTGTTTCATCTTAAATGGTGCAATAGTAGGGGCGGGTTTGAAATTAATGAATAATGTGAAAGATTTCCGTACTCGCCTACTATCTCTAAGTAGGAAGGGTGGCTGGGAAATTAATGAATCATAAAATAAGATTTCTGTACTTGCTTAATATCTCTCGGTTTTAATCAGAACTAATGAATAATTATTAATTATTCATTAATTATAAGCCCGCCCCTACAGAGTTACAGCAAATTCGGAAGTTATGAGGTATAAATATATTAGACATCTCCAAAAATAAAAAATGAAATCAATTCAAGATATGAAATCAATAATGTCATTCCCTATTCCCTATTCCCTGACTTCTGCAATAAGTCTATTAGATTTCTTGGGTTTCACTTAGAGCAATCTAACTTAATTACTTCTTGTTTATTTTTATTACTGAAAAGAAAACTATGCAAACTATCAAATCACAAAAATCAGGGTCAACATCACCATTAACAATTAAAACTCCCACAATATCCCTAGTTCATGGGATACCTGGAAGAATCAGATTTCGGGTGATGCGGTTAAGTGTAGATCAAAACTATGCTAAAAATCTACAAGCATTATTAGACTCAGATAATCATGTCAAACAAGCTCGGATTAACCAAGCTGCAGGTTCCATAGCCATAAATTATCAAACCCAAGACAAATCAGAAAAAGAAGTGCGAGAACATCTAGTTTATCTGATGGAAAATGTTGATAATTTAGCCATTCCAGTTGTCAGGAAAAAAAATGACTCCCAACTCGCCACACCAGAAGCAGAAGACGAACATGAGGGAGAATGGTCGAGTCTAGTCAACCCAGGTTTAGCAACCCTATTAGCCTTTCTTGGCGGACCATTAAAACTACCCATTTCGCCACAACTGAGTTTTTCAGCCCTAGCTATAGCAGCATTCCCGGTAGTTAAACGCGCATTCTACAGTCTATTTATCGACCGTCGCATTAATATCGACTGTCTCGACTTCCTCTCTCTGAGTCTCGGTGCCATTCAAGGCAAACTATTAACGCCAGCATTAGTCTTAACACTCCACGAACTAGGAGATGTCATTCGGGAACAAACAGCTAGGTCAACCGAACATCAAACCGCAGACTTATTAGATGCCATCGGACGTTTTGCTTGGGTAGAAAGAGATGGAGAAAAACAGCAAATACCAAGCGACCAAGTAAGACAAGGCGATACGGTAATAGTTTACCCAGGGGAACAAATACCAGTCGATGGTGAAATATTGCGGGGAGAAGCAGTCATTGACCAGCAGCAACTCACTGGAGAATCAATGCCAGTGGTAGGTAAAGTAGGTACTTTTGTCTATGCTTCGACTTTAGTTCGTTCCGGTCAAATTTATATTCAAGCCGAAAGAGTGGGAACACAAACTCGCGCTGCTGCTAGTATCGAATTATTACAAAAAGCACCAGTACATGACACGAGAATGGCAAACTATGCCTCTCAAATGGCAGATAAATTAATTATGCCGTCGTTGGTTTTAGCTGGCATTGTCTTAGCTACTACTCGCGACCCCGGTAGAGCTGCTTCTATTCTGACTCTCGACTTTGTAACAGGAATTCGGGTATCGGTTCCCACCGCATTTTTAGGAGCGCTTAACCATACTACCCGACATGGGATTTTGGTCAGAAGCGGTCGGACTTTGGAAATGTTGGCTGAGATTGATACTATTGTTTTTGATAAGACTGGTACTTTGACTCAGGGAAATATTGCTGTGGTGGATGTAGAAACTGTGGCGGGGCGGATGAGCGCTAAAGAGGTCTTGGCTTTAGCTGCTTCTGCTGAACAACGAATTACTCATCCAGTGGCAGAGGCGATCGTTCGTTATGCGGAGGAGCAAGGTGTGACTATTTCCCCACGGACTGAGTGGGATTATCAGGTGGGTTTAGGTATTCGGGCAAAAATTCAAGACCAGGATGTTTTGGTAGGGAGTGCCAAGTTTTTGACTCAAGCTGGGGTTGATTTGGATTGTTTTTATGAGCATCATCCCTGTTTTCTGGAAAATTGCGCCTATCCTAACCAAGAATGTCCAGTTTCTGAGTGGTTATCTTTGATTTATGTGGCTTGTAATGGTGAGTTTCAGGGGGCAATTCAATATAAAGATCCAGTGCGTCCTGAAAGTATGCCTCTGATTGTTAAGTTGCAGAAGGAGTACGGGATGGAGGTACATTTGTTGACTGGAGATAATGAGGTGAGGGCGAAGATGGTGGCTGCGGAGTTAAAAATTCCTGAGTCTCAGGTTCATGCGGAGGCTTTTCCTGACCAAAAGGCTGCTATTGTCCGCGATTTGCGTCGCGCTGGTAATACTGTGGCTTTTGTCGGGGATGGATTGAATGATTCGGTGGCTTTGGCTTATGCTGATGTGTCTGTTTCTTTTGAGAATGGTTCAGATGTAGCAAGGGAAACAGCAGATGTGGTTTTGATGAATAATAATTTATCTAGTTTGTTGGAGGCGATCGCTATTGCCAAGGAAACTAAAAATCTGATTGAACAAAATACAGTTATGGTAGTCGGGCCAAATTTGGTGGCTTTGGGATTTGCCTCAACATTGGGGTTACATCCTTTGATTGCTACTGTTATTCATAATGGTAGTGCGATCGCGGCTGGTTTAAATAGTTTGCGTCCTCTGGTACAGCATCAGTTAGAATCTGGGAATTGAAAAAGGTTTTGGGAAATATTTCCGACTAATGATGTAGAAGTTGAAATGGTAAAATCCTTGTAGTATAGGCATCTTGCCTGTGAGCTGCGTACCTCACGGGCAACGGAAATTTGTGTATATTATATTCGGTACAAGAGTTATAATAAAGTTAGTAGTTTGGCTCTAGCCATCAAGTGAAATCTTGGGCTTCAGGAATGGATAATGGATAATTAGAGCCTCTTTCGAGTTAGATAGAAAATTAGAGGTTTAAAAAACTCTTTCATTATTAATTATCAATTATGAGGAGAGGCTTTAAACCAAATGTATTAATTATCAATTATTAATTCTGAATTATCCATTGGTAAAGGCCAACTACAAATGATATTTCTCAGGAATAATATTATAACTCATTCTCGAATTTTTCGGGAGGCTTACATGATATTATTTCTCTCCAATTTAGTAGGCAAGATACTATTGCTTTCCTGCTTGCTTTTGCCTAATTCCTTAAACTTAACTACTACTTAAAATTAACTATGTCACTCATTCACTTAAGAAAATCTGTCCTAACTCTTCACCTCCGAGAAATGGTCGAAGACGGTCAAACAAATAATCAACTTGCCATCTTAGGCTTAGGTGCAATTTTTTTTGGTCCATTAGTAGCTCCTACTATTGCCAAAATAGGTAGACCCGTTGTTAAATCTGTAATTAAAAATGGTCTTTCTTTATACGAACAAAGTAAGACTACTGTAGCAGAAGTTGGCGAAGAATTTGCTGATAATTTAGCAGAAGTTCAAACCCATAGGGGTGATTAAATTTATCTAGGGGTAGATTGAATAATTAGATTAAGACTCAATCTGCCCCTAAATCAAGAAAAACAAGAAGCAATAATTTATTTAATCAATTATGTTTAAATGTATTACAGTTAAAAATTTTAGATGTTTTGAAGAAATAAAGATTGACAATATAGAAAGAGTAAATTTAATTGGAGGTATCAATAATGTAGGCAAAACATCTCTACTAGAGGCAATTTATTTGCTAATAAGTTTAAATTCCATAGAAATTCCGCTTCAATTAAACTTTAATAGAGGGGTTGTGCAACAACAAACTTTTGACGTTGAAGAAATTTGTGAATGGTTATTCTATGAAAAACGAGGAAATAAAATAATTAAAATTAAAACAGTAGATGAAAATGATGAAGAGAGTGAGTTAAAGTTAAGTTTAGATAAGGCATCAAGCCCAAGATTATTTCCTTTAAGTTTAAGATCTAATAGTAGGAAAACTCTAAAAGATTTGAAGCTAGAATTTAAAAAAGCAGGTCAAAAAATCTTAGGATTGACAATATTTTTAACAGCAGATAGAGAAGACCAAAATGAAATCAGGTTAGGCATTCAGCAAGAAGAAGTTGAAGCAGGTGAAGAAGGTAGAGAAATAGAAATTTTTGCTTTTCCTCCTAGTGCTTTTATCAGTAGTCGTTTAAAAGTTTCACCCATAGAAGATGCAGAAAAATTTAGTAAATTTGAAGCTAAAAATCAACAAGATGAAATTATAGATATATTAAAAATAGTAGAACCAAGATTAAAACGTTTAGCAGTTTTAGTAACGGGAGGGATACCTATGATTTATGGAGATGTTGGAGGAGATTATTTAATTCCGGTTTCATTAATGGGAGAAGGAATGGGAAGATTATTATCTATTATTTTGTCAATTCTAAATGCACAAGGAGGAACAGTATTAATTGATGAAATTGAAAATGGCATACATTACTCCGTTATGGAAAAAGTTTGGCAGTCTATAGCTATAGCAACTAGAAAATCTCACACTCAACTTTTTGCTACTACTCATAGTTATGAATGTATTGGTGCCGCTCACGAAGTATTTTCACACTCCGAATTATATGACTTTCGTTATTTGAGACTAGAGAGAGAAAAAGAGACTAATATTATCAAGAGTTTAGTTTATGACAAAGATAATATTGAGACTTCTTTAGAGCTGAACCTGGAGATGCGCTAATGAGCCAAATTCAAACAACAATTGAAAAGTCAAAGTTGATTCTTGGTGAAGGAAAAGAAGATGTCATGTTTTTATCTCAATTAATTGAATATTTAGAAATTAATAATATCCAAGTTAATTCTTATGGAGGAAAAGATAACCTTAATAATTACTTAAAAACTTTGCCTTTAATACCAGGATTTTCTAATTTGCGTTCTTTAGGAATTACTAGAGATGCTGATGATTCATTCGATGATGCCTCTAAAAGTATTGAATATTCTCTCAAAAAACATAAATTGAATGAAATAGAAAACTTTATTCTTCCAGACAACAGTTCTCCAGGAATACTAGAAGACTTATGTTTAAAATCAATAGATACCGATCAAATTAGTTGTATTGAAGATTTCTTTCAGTGCATTGAAACAAGTACAAGCAGAAAATCTAATAAAATTTCTAAAGCTAAAATATACGCCTGGTTATCTACTCAAGAATATCCCGATAAACGTCTATGTGAAGCTGCAAAAGCTGGTTACATTAACTGGGATAGTCAGGCGTTTGAAGGGCTTAAAAATTTTATCAAAAGTCTTTAATTAATTTGCTATTCTCAACTATTAAGTGGTAAGCATTCAGCCGTCAGCTATCAGCTATTAGTTATGAAAGGAGAATCAAAAGTTACGCTAATGAAATTACTCATCAGCTCACTTTATAACTTTAGTAGTTATTACTTTCAAAAGCTGAATGTGAAA
>JASJEE010000434.1 GCA_030064835.1 Microcoleaceae cyanobacterium MO_207.B10
AGCTGCTTCTAAAATCAAACGTTGTTCAGCACGAGCGATCGCATTATAAGTCTTTTCCACCGCATCAACATTCACCGAAATAGAAGTAATACCCCACCTTACCAGATCGTCAATTATTTCTGGGTGTAAAGCCGGAGCATCTCCACAAATAGAACAAGGAATATCCGCCTTTTTTACCTGAGAAATTAAATGCTTAATAGCTTTCATTACTGCCGGATGATGACTATCAAAAGCACTAGCCATTTGTTCTTGTTCTCGGTCTACACCTAATAATAACTGAGTTAAATCGTTGGTACCAATACTAATTCCTTGTACGCCTGCTTTCACATATTCAGGTAACAAAAATAAAATTGACGGTACTTCTGCCATAATCCAAAGTTGAAAATTATGAGGTTTGTTTTGCCATTTTGATTCTATTCGGTTCCGACAAAACTTAAATTCTTCTACGGAACGAACAAACGGTAAGATTAAATTAACATTACTATAACCAAATTTACATACTTGAGATAAGATATTGATTTCTAAATCTAATAAACTCGGTTCCAGCATATAACTAAATGTGCCATGTTGTCCTAAAATTGGATTTATATTGTCATTTTTATCAGACAAAATTAATTCTGAAGCCTGGTTTTGATGATCGGAAAACTGACAAAATTGACAATCTTGAGTTTCGGTATATTGTGTCTCCAGATTTTTGGGTACTTCAGAAAATGCTATTTGTTGATCGCCAGAATTTAACAACACTAAATCTAGAGAACGATAAAATATTGGCTGCGGTGCAAAAGCAGCAGCAAAATGACTCAGTTGTGCTACCATTCGCTCAATCAATTCTGATTCACGACCCTGTTGTATCCACCATAGAGGATGATGATTTTCTAAGATTTCTATTGCCATTAATTCTGAACGTAATAATCCGACTCCATCTATTGGCAATTTTTTGACTCTTTCAATAGAATTTATTTGACTTAAATTTACAAATAATTTGCTAGCTATAGGGAATGAATTGTGTGAAATTGGATTTTTTTGTACTTCTGTATCTTGTTTTTGCGGAGAATAATTTAGTTTTTCGACGATGCTAATCTCTCCCTTATTTCCATCAATGAAGACAAAATTACCTGTTTGAATAATCTCAGTAGCATTGGTAGCTCCGACGACAGCCGGAATCCCAATTTCTCTTGCTAAAATTGCAGCGTGACTTGTAATTCCACCCTGTTCAGAAATAATTGCAGATGCTTTTTTTACTAATGGTAAAAAACTAGGAGTAATCGCTGATACAACTAGAATTGTTCCTTCAGGGAATTCTTCTAGTTTGGGAGCAAAATGATTAATTACTTTTACTTTTCCTGTGGTTTTACCTGCTGATGCTGATATACCTCTAATTATAATGGAATTAGTCATAGGTTTTTCTGGGAATCTTGCTGATAATTTAGGTGCTGATAATTTAGGTGCTGATAATTTAGGTAAATATTCAATGTTTTGATTATCTTGTTTAAGTAGTTGAAAATCAGTCAGAAATATTTTGATATTTCCCGATTCACCTTTTTGGGAAAAACTCCATTTTAAAGAAAAATCAGTATTTATTTTAGTGGTTATCTTGTAGGTTAAATCAATTAGTTGTTGCAGCTTTTTTTCATCTAAAGCAAATTCTTTTTGGAGTTTTTCTGGTAATAAAAAAGCTTGTAAAGCAGTAAAAAAATCTGGTATAGGTAATTGGGTATGATATACTTCTTGCCATGTATCTGTATAAATATTTTTTTCTATCCTTGGATCGGGGTTATAAGCAATAATTTTATTCCCTAATTTTTGGTCTTGTATCGTGCATTTTTCAGGAGAAATTATATAAGAGTCAGGTATTATTTGTCCCAAATCCATTGATACTTCTAAACCATAAGTTGCGAATAATTGCCAACTCTTAGAAAAAACCAGCATCTTACCAGAAGCGATAGCTGACTTTAAAGGCTGTACTAAAATTACAGGTTGAAGTTCCAAGATTTCTATTTGGTGAGTTTGCCAGTAAAATAAACTTTTAGCCTGAAAAATTTGTGTCCAGACTTCTTTGATTTTTTGGGTAAATTCTTCAGGTTTAGCCTGACAAATTATTGTTTCTAAGATACCGCAAGTTTCCAGGTCACGATAAGCTAAATAAATCTGAAAAGTTACTACTTCGGCATTAAGATGATTAATTGCAGATGCTAGATTTGCACTTAACTTTGGTGGTAAATTAGCAGATAAAATATGGTAGTTAATTGATTGGGCGATCGCTTTTAATTGTTGATAGTCATAAAGATTAAAATGTAAATTAGAATTAGGGAAATCTGCTAATAGTGGGTCAGAGTAATTAATTCCTTGTAAAAATTCCCAAAAGCTATTTGCCGAAATCACAAAACCAGGATTAACCGGATAACCTTGCTGCATGAGGTAAGCCAAATAAAAAGCTTTCTCTCCCACTGTCTTCCGGTCTGAAGATTGAATTTGATTGAGGCAGTAAAACTTATACACAAAACTCTAAAAAAGTCAACAGGTTCACAGAAATCAAAAGTTAAAGGTCAAACTTAATATAAGCTGCTAGCTTTTATCAACTTATATCTGGGTATATTTTTAGTTAAGTCTGACCTTGTAAGTAAATAGTCTTAATTTCTGATAAAAAGCAGATTTTTACCAGATGGACATACAATACTATTGGATATTTTAGATTTTTTTAAGATTATTGACAATGATCGAGTTTATCTGGAGAAAAATACTTAAACCATTCCTGAATATATTTCTCAAATCTAACTGTCCTCTTTGCCAACGAACTACAGATAGAGAGCTTTGTAAATATTGTGAACTTCAGGTAATGCGCTGTCAGTTTCCTGGTGGGGGACAAATATTTCCGGGAAAGGTTCCAGTTTTTGTTTGGGGTGAATATAAGCATAGTCTGAAACGAGCGATCGCGGCAATGAAATATAATGACAACCCACAAATAGGTAGACCCTTGGGGTACTGGTTGGCGGATGGGTGGTTAGCTTCCCCAGTAGCAGCTCTAGATAAAGTAGCAGTTGTACCCATTCCTATGCACAAAAAAAAGTTAAAGGAACGAGGTTTTAATCAGTCAGAGGTATTAGCAAGAAATTTTTGTCAGTTGACAGGTTTGCAGTTACGGCGAAATGGTTTAGAAAGGGTGAAGCAGACTCAGGCGTTATTTGGGTTGTCTCCTGGGGAAAGGTTGGAGACAGTACAAGATGCTTTTGTCGTAGGGAAAGATTTTCTGAACCGTCGTCCCCGTGCTTCTGTATTGTTAGTTGATGATATTTACACAACAGGTGCAACCGTTAATGCTGCGATCGAGGTTTTGCAGAAAGCAGGTATTAAAGTATTGGGAGTAGTAGCGATCGCCACTACAAAAAAACCTAGTTCTCAACAACCACGACTGAAAACTAAGCGAGAAAATAAATAATATCGGGTGAATTTTTGATTAATAAAACCTCACCAGAATTGCGATCCCTACCAATAAAACTGATAGCATCATCATTTTATTCTCAAAATCAAATCCCTACTACTGTCACAGTTAATTGAGAGCAACAAGTTATTTCTATCTTCAGTAGTCATCCCTAGATTTACAAAAATTTTTAATTATAACACTATACAGAATTAAAAAGTAGTCATAAACTGTTGATAGAACCTTAATTTTTTGTATAAAATCAGAGGAGCAAGTCCCAATGACCACAACCACCAAATTTAACCCCTATCTCATGGGCAACTTTGCCCCAGTCAGCAAAGAAATCACCACAGATCACCTAGAAATCAAAGGCCAACTCCCCCCAGATTTGTCTGGAATGTATGTCCGTAATGGCCCAAATCCTCAATTTGAGCCTCTAGGAAAATATGACTGGATGGACGGCGATGGAATGCTTCATGGAGTAAGAATTAGCGGTGGTAGGGCAGAATATCGCAACCGATATGTCCGAACTGGAGGATTTGAAGTAGAAAAAGACTTGGGTCATGCGGTCTGGAGTGGCAGATTAGAACCGCCTCAAGTAAATAATCCCTATGGACCGTATAAAAATGTGGCGAATAATGGCTTAACTTATCACAATGGCAAATTATTAGCCCTTTGGGAAGCAGGTTTACCTTATAGTATCGCAGTTCCTAGTTTAGAAACAAATAGCCCCTATTTATGTGGTGGTTACTTAGATTCTGCTTTCACTTCCCATCCCAAAGTTGACCCGATGACGGGAGAATTAATCTTTTTTGGTTATGCTCTAGATGCGCCTCCATATATAAAGTATGGAGTTATTTCCAGTAACGGCGAGTTGTTGCAAACAGTACCGATTAATATACCTGTAGCAAGCGGACCCCACGATTTTGCCATTACACAACACTATACTATTCTAATGGATTTACCATTGCGGTTCCGTCCGGAGCGAGCCGAGCAAGGTTTACCTACATGGATGTTTGAGATGAGAGTGCCAAGTCGGTTTGGGATTTTGCCTCGTTATGGCAACAATGAAGATATTCGGTGGTTTGAAGCTCAACCTTGTTATATCAATCATATTCTCAATGCTTATGAATGTGAAGATGAAGTGATACTGTATGGATGTAGGATGAGTTCAACTCATTTGTATGCTGGCAATTTTAGAGACCCCGATGAAAATATTCCACGAATGTATGGGTGGGGGTTTAATCTCAAGACTGGTGCTGTGAGAGAGGGAATGTTAGATAGGAGACCATCGGAGTTTCCTACTATTAATCATCGCTTTATCGGGCGTGAGATGCGTTATGGTTACACATCGAAAATGGCTTCGTTGCAACCGTTGTTTGATGGGATTATTAAATATGATTTCGCTACTGGTAGGTCAGCAACCCATGACTTCGGGGAGCTACGTTATGGAAGTTCGGTTTCGTTTGCACCAAGAATAGGTGCTATTGATGAGGATGATGGTTGGTTGTTGACCTTTGTGTACGACCACAAACATAAACGTTCCGAGTTATTAGTGGTGGATGCTCAGGATATGAGAGGGGAACCTGTGGCGCGGGTGATATTACCGCAGAGAGTGCCTTATGGTTTTCATGGTAGTTGGATTTCTGAGATGCAGTTGAGAGGGAATATATAAGTGGTTTGATATTCTTTTGCTTAGGTAAAAAAGGTTGAGGCGATCGCTCTTTTATTTTTAAGTTAGGGCGATTGCTCCTTTATGGAACCCATTTGAGATTTATTTACAGGAGTTATACCATTTCTCAAAAATTTTGCTACATCTTATGAAGTGGTAGGGTGTGGGGTGTGGGGTTTTGGGTGTAGTGATAAAAAGACAAAAAACCAGATAAAAAACAGGTACTTAATGACTAAAAATCAATAAATTGTAGTTATTAATGAATAATTTTAGAACTTCTCAAGTATAGCGTTGTTTTTGGTAATTGGTATTACGCAAATTATTAAATAATAAACCACCTGTAGGTGCAGTTCGGGTTTGTCTAGGATTCCGCAGGAAACTGCCCCTACAAGAGATGGCGGTTACGCATAATACCATGCGTGAACAAAGAATGTGATGCTTTATCAAACTTCAACTATTAACTAATTAATAAAGGTTTTCCACTTTATCCCTTTTATAATTTGCTTTTTTATTTGTTTTTCCTATAATTTCACCACACCCAAAACCGAAGATTGATAATATTTGTAGCCAACATTGATGAATTTAGTATAAGTCCTAATTTAATCTAATTTACAGCAGTTTTCATTTCAGTAGACCACAGTAGGAACGTTCCATGCAACGTCCCTAGAACTCCCTACAAGGTTTTGGTTATGGCGATATGGTTTATCAATTTGAAAAGCGCTGTAAAAAAAAGTAGAGGGAGAGGGAAGTGTGGGGAGTATTTTTCAACATCGAGTGCCTCTTTTTTCCCTATACTATATTTTATAATTTTATAACTTGTAAGATAGAATCGCTACAATTCACCAACGCCAAATTCTGGGTATGCGCCTCCCATTTTAAGGCGATAAAAAATAGAGCATATTCCAAATTTCAATCCTCCTTATTGCAGATGTACTGATCAGGGCTATTTCATTCTCAACTGTGCCATTTTGTGTATTTACGAAAATACCTTATTTTGAGCTTTATAAAATTTATCTTTCCCTACCTGAAAGTAAGTAAATTCATGCTCAAAATCTAGAATGAAATGACCCTGGGT
>JASJEE010000061.1 GCA_030064835.1 Microcoleaceae cyanobacterium MO_207.B10
CAACTTTTCCATTTTATATATTTACGAGAATACCTTATTGCCAGCTTTAGACAACGCATCTTTAGCTATCTGTAAAGCCAGTAAATTCATTGCTAAAATCTAGAATGAAATGACCCTGCTTAAGTAACTGACAATAAAATTTAGCAATTACTCATAATTTAAGTATTAAAATGCTCAAGGCTAGATTACTAATTAGGATTTGCTGATTAACTATTAAAGCATTTACAGATAAAGACTCAAGTCTTTTTTTCTAGAAAAAAGTGCCAGCTTTTAGTAGCTAATACCAAATTCTAACAGGGCTGTTAGTATAGGTATGATAAAGTCGAGGTGAAGAATAAAGCTTCAGTTATCTAGGAGAGACAGAAGAAGGAAGAGGGCAAAATTAGATATTTCCCAAGTTTTTACACAAACGATAACAACGGATATGATATTAAAGGGGGAGGCTTCAAGATGGAATTTTCCAATTATTAATAATTAATTATTAATAATTCGGTGAGTATTTTTAGCAGACAAGGGCATAAAAATTGATCGACAATTTTTTCTCCTACTTTTACTTTTTCTATAATGCTCATTCCTCCTAACTCATGTAGGGGCAAATGGCCATTACCCCCTACTACTACTCACGCCTATAACTTTTTTAGCAAACCCTAATTATTGGTTTACCTTAAACTTAAATAATAACTCTTAACTTTTCAGATGCCAAAGCTAAATCACCGAATATAATTATCCTTAACTTTTATCCTAATTCTACAGTCGTAACACCCCAGATTTTAGTCCGATCAAGATTAGGTTTTTCAGCAGTGTACATTCTCACACATTCAAAGACTGGTTTCATTTGATAACTTTCTACTAAACTAAGAGCCTGTTTGTTAACATCAGGAACATCAATATAAACATTTTGGTTCTGAGAATAAGTACATAAAGCCAAAAATATTTTTGCCGCTAGTTCTTGATTTTCGGCAAATAAAGGACCTATCCTAAATCCTTCGGTAGATTTTCTAATAACTCCATAACCCACTAAATTTCCATCATTAACTATTCCATAACCAGTGCCATGAGATTGATTAATCCATGTTTTGAGGAAATGGGGACGCTCTGCGGGAAAATAATGACTATCATAAAGGCAAATTTGCTCAAAATTTATAGTTTTTAAATCTCTGATATCTTCAGATATTGAACCTGATATTATCCCTTGATAACGCAAATGATGATGAGCAGGTTTAAACCCAGATTTTTTATAAGTATCAACTTGTTCTAAAACAGCATCTAAAGCAGCAGGTTGATTGTCAATTAACCGTAAAGCCTCCTGCCAGATTTTGATCCCAAATCCTTGTTTTCTCCATTCTGGTTTGACCATATAGATACCAATAAAACTAAACTTTTGATTATATCTAACTGCAGAAATACAACTAATTGGTTGTCCGTTCAATTCTCCAATTAAAAAACCTTTGGGGTCAGCAACATAAAAATTATTGGCATCATCAATACCAGGATTCCATCCCTCATCAGCAGCCCAACTTAAAGCTAATTTTAAGTCAGTTATAGTCATAGTCCGAACCAGAAAATTATCTTCAGTAATAGGCATTTTTAAATACTTAACTCAAAATATTAATTAAACTTTGAAAAACCAACCCCGACGATACATAAATTCAGAAATTCCCCACCAAAATAATACATTCACAATAGCAAAGAGCAAAGAACCGTTTAAGTCTCCTGCCCAAGATTGAAAAAATTGTTCATATATCCAAGTTTTGATAGTAGGAGCGTTTTCTCCACTACCAATATTGTTATAAATCATCAGTCTGGCCAAAAACCCAGAAGCGACAAATATAAAAATGGCATTCAAGCCCATCACTTCAAATGGCCTGCCCCATTTTTGCCAACCTCGAACTTCGATCACTTCATAACAGGCAGCTAGTAAAAGTAAGGCCCATCCGGCGGTAAATATAACATAGGAACTTGTCCATAAAGCCTTATTAATGGGAAAAAATAGTCCCCAAATATATCCCACTACTACACAGCTGAGACCAAAAATGATTAAATTCAGGCTGGTTCGACTTTTCCTTGGTTGATGCTTGAGCCATTCCCCTGGAAAGTAACCAATGAGAATCGTGACTATGGCTGGTAAAGTGCTGAATAGACCTTCTGGGTCGTAGGGTTTACCATCCCAAAGATGTTGTTGGGTCAAAATTAGGCGATCTACATAACCGCCAAAATTGCCTTCTGGGGAGAGGTTGCCAGCACCGTAACCGGGAATAGGGATAAGTTGCATGGCTGCCCAATATCCAATTAGTAAGGTGGCGCAAAGATAGTAAAGTTGTTTTCGGGAGAGGTTGAGAATGGCTAAGGCAGCAAGGAGGTAGGCTAAACTAATACGTTGCAATACTCCCATGATGCGAATTGTGGCCAATTTGTAAGAGGGAAAGCCATTTAGTAGTAAACCGAAGAGAAAAAGTATTAGACATCGTTGTATAATTCTTTTGTAAACTTGTATATTAGGTTGGTTTTCTTGGGTGTATTTGGACAAGGAAAAAGCCATTGCTACACCTGCAATAAATAAGAAAAATGGAAAGACTAAATCGGTAGGGGTGCAGCCATGCCATTCTGCGTGGAGCAAAAGGGGATAAACATGATTCCAACTGCCAGGGTTGTTGACAAGAATCATGCTAGCAATGGTGATGCCACGAAATAGGTCGAGGGATTTTAGGCGCATTTTGTTGTGTTTTGTATTCACAGCAAAAAATAATAAGTTTTGGAGAATGGAAATGTGAATTCTATTCTAAGATTGAATACCATAAACTTTGTAGTAAAAACAATTTACTAAAAATTTTCAAGAGGAATTTAATTAATGGTTAAAAAGGATAATTATAACTTCATTTCTGAACCAGTTTTTCTAGTAGGTGCTGAACGTTCGGGGACTACAGTTCTGAGATTAATGCTAGACCACCATCCTCAGATAGCTTTTAATAACGAATTTGAGTATGCAGTTGATTTGGTTTCAGATGAGGGTAAGTGGCCAGAGATGGACAGATATTATGAGTGGTTGGAAACTAATCGTATCTTTCTGGGGAGTGGTTTTGAGATAGACCGTAGCTTGAGTTACCCTGAACTGATAGATAGTTTTCTACGCCAGAAACGTGATCGGGCAGGTAAACCATTTGTAGGGGCAACAGTTCATCGTCATTTTAATTGGTTACTTGATATTTGGCCTGATGCTCGCTTTATCCATATACTTAGAGATGGCAGAGATGTTGCCCGTTCTAATATAGGTATGGGCTGGGCAGGTAATGTTTGGACTGGAGTAAACCGTTGGGTAGAAGCCGAACAGTTATGGACAAAGCTAAAAGAAATTATTCCTGAAAATCGACGCACTGAGTTAACCTATGAAAATCTGATTTCAGAACCCGTTCTAGTTTTGACGCAGCTATGCGAATTTATAGGTGTTCCATATAATGAAGCAATGCTAAGTTATCCTGAGACTAGTCCCTATGAGTTGCCAGATAAAAAATATGTTGCACAGTGGAAAATAAAAATGTCGGAATATGAGATTCGATTGGTAGAATCTAAAGCAGGAAATATGCTAGAAGAACGGGGATATGAACTTAGTGGGTTACCTATATTGATAGTTAACAGTACAACCAAGCTTAGACTAAAATTTCAAGATAAGTTAGAACGAATCAAATACCGGGTTAACCGTCTAGGTTTAGGCTTATATATAGAAGACTATTTATCAAGGCATCTAGGCTCTGAAAAATGGGAAAAAGCAGTAAAATTAAAAATTGTAAATATGCAGCAAGCAGGGATGCGAAAAAATGTTGAAAGAAAGATGAAAGAAAAAGGTAAAAGTCAGTAGCCTATGAAAATATGATTTCAGAATATGAAAAATTAATAATAGTATTTAAACAGGTTGGTTAAAAAAATAACTGAAAAATGGGTAAAATTTAGAGCAAAGTCACCTAAATCCTAAATCATATGCGTTTCGCCTGATTAAAAAGTTTTATTAAAATTTTCAGGGTATTTCTGACATCTGCGTTTAATCATAGTTAGTGATAACGAAGCTCGAAAATAAGCAGAAAGTATTTTGAGACACTGATCGATTAAAAATATTTTGGATAATTATTTATGTGTGGGATAATATCAATTTGTTAGCTAAAAAACAAGAAGAAAAGGAGGTATTTTATAGTCATTTTAAAGATAAGTAGCTAACTCAAATATTTTTTAAGAATTATTAGGCTCTGTAAACTAGACCCTTACTAACAGAAATATCAACTTCAGCCTAAATAGAAAATTTATTAATAGCAAATTTTACAGAGTATTGGTACAGACATATGTATTGTTTACAAACTCTCTATGATATTAATTGAGATGAATTATCCCAACCAACTTTGATAGAGAAACAGTCTAATGAAATTTAATTCTGTTGGTAAAAAATCTAGAAACAAGTAATTTGATTGAAAAAAGTGAACCGAGAACAAAGAAGAAAGGCAGTAAAAAGTCAAAACAAAAATCTACCTCCTAATAATCTTCCAGCAAATGCCTTATCCTATGCTCTATCTTTTCATAAGGGTGGGCAACTCCAAGAGGCAAAAATTATCTATGAAAAGCTTATAGAAGCCGAACCAAATAATTCTCAAGTCTTAAATTATTTGGGGGTACTAAAAGCTCAAATGGGAGATAATAAAAGCGCCATAAATCTAATAAATAGGGCGATTAATCTAGAACCAGATAATTTTGGCTATCTTAATAATCTCGGCAATACTTATCGAGCAGCCCAACAATTGGATGATGCTATAGACTGTTATCAACGGGCTATCCAAGTTAATCAAAATTCGGCTGATTCTCACTTAAATTTAGGTATTGCTTTTACCGAAAAGGGAATGGTAAATGAGGCGATCGCTAGCCTTGAAAAAGCTAAAAGTATTAACAAAAATCATCCCCGGATTAATATTACACTGGGCGACTTATTCCAGACTCAAGGTAAATTAGATGAGGCAATATCTTATTATATTAAAGCTCTTTCAATAGTACCAAATTCTTTTGATGCTTTGTCATCTTTGGGTATGGCTTTTTATCGTCGTGGTAACTTGAAAGAATCACAAAAAGCTTATCAACAAGCATTGGAAATTAATCCTCATTCTACGGAAGCTTTGACTAATATTGCTGCTACTTTTTACGAACAGGGAAGAGTTGATGTAGCGGAAGCTTGTTATCAGGCAGTTATTGATTTAATTCCTACTTCTGCTGATGCTCATATTAACCTTGGTTTTCTGTTGAGTCAACAAGAAAAACATGAGGAAGCTATTAAATTTTATCAGGAAGCATTAAAGCAGGATAAAAAGTCTGTGAATGCTATGGCAGGTTTGGCAGAAACTCTTGGGAAACAGTATCAGTGGGAAGAAGCAATAAAGCTTTATCAAAAGATTATTCAACTTCATTCTAATTCACCTGATGCTTATGCAAAATTAGGAATAGCTTTACGAGAAGTGGGTAAGTATGAGGAGGCGATCGCTCAATTTCAAAAAGCTATAAATATTAATAATAGAGATATTAAAGCTTATGCTCATCTTGGTTTAGCACTTCAAGATGTAGGCAAAAATTCCGAGGCTAAGTCAATTTTTAATTGTTCAGAATTAGTTGCGAAATATCAGTTTTCTGAAATACAGGGATGGGATAGTTTAGATGCTTATAATACTGCTCTAAAAAACTATATTTATCAACATCCCACTCTTCTTAAAGATAGACCAGGTAAACCAATAAATAAAGGTCGTCAAACCTACGAAATTTTTACGGATAATGATCCGGTTATGGTGGCACTTAGTAAAAAGATTAATGGTTGTCTCAATGATTATTTTAGTAGTTGCGCTGCCAAGTCTAATAATTTATTTTTTAGTAATTTACCCTCAAATTGGAAACTCAGTGGTTGGGCAGTTGTTTTAGAATCAGAAGGATTTCAAAACTCTCATATTCATCCTGAAAGTTATTGTAGTGGTGTTTATTATATTGAAGTTCCAAATAGCGTCCGAGAAAATAATACTGGGGAAGGTTATTTGAATTTTGGTACTTCCTTTCTTTCAGAATTAGAAGCTGCAAATAAACAAAAGTATATGATTAAACCCGAATGTGGTTTGCTGGTAATTTTCCCATCTTATTTTTGGCATTCTACGATTCCATTTACTGGGGATAGTGACCGAATTTGTATTTCTTTTAATCTGATTCCTATGGATTAAAATTTAGGGTGAATTTGACTAGAGTAAGTTAAATATATGATGTTTAAAAATATCATCTATTTATTTGTAACCACAATGCCGTCTCCACGACGGCATGGATTTTTTTACGCCTGGTATAACAGGGAAGAAAAAGAAAACTGTACTTCACGAGACTGAAAAAACGCTATATCAACTATATTGAACAAGGCAAGTTAAATAATTTGAAGCTACTACTATTCCGCCTTAATTTTTAGCTTTATAGATAGCTGCCGACGCAGCTATAATAGCTTCTTTTTCTCTCTTTCCATGTTCTGGAAAACAAACAACCTCTATAGAAGCCATTTGGTATCTATTTAACAAGTTACAAGTTGAATACCCATCTGGGTTTGATGATTCTGAGAGTCATTTTTCGTGATTCTTCGGTCTTTTGAACCCTGATAGTTGTTAAGCTTCTGAAAACGCCTTTTCTGAAGGCTTTGTATTTCAACAAAAGCTCTCAAATGGGTTCTATAGAGATATCCCTTAACAAAATCTCCTTATAGTTTTAAACATAGTCGTTAAACCTCTTGCCTTATTTATTCATTGTTTAGCTAATGTTATTACTAAATAAACAAACAGAAAATTTAGTTAATTCAAGCAAAAAATTATCTCAGCTATTAACAATTATTTTCTCAGAAAAAATCTCAGTTTCTACAATCTGTAACATCGTCTCAACACTTGCATTATGATTTAGGAAAGAAAACAAATGTTTGTAGCAAAGTTTGCCCTCCTGGTCTAATAAAAATTGCCCTGGTAAAGGAGCTCCTAAAGCTTGACCTAGTTGGTAATTTCTAAACACCTGACAACTGGGATCGCTAAGTAACGACATTTTTAAGCTTAAATCTTGGACAACTATTTTACTTTTTTCCTCGTCCGTACTCGTAATCATTAATACTTCTACTCCTCGCTCTACAAACTTGTCATAATTGTTGTTTAAAGCCAATATATGAGGAAAGCAAAAGGGGCAATATTGTTTTTCAGTAAAGATGCGAGTGAAAGCCAGTAAAACTGGAGTTACTCCCCAATAGCTTGATAACCTAATTAACCCGCCATTTTTAATATCTGGCAACTCAAAATCCGGAGTCTTTTTTCCTTGATTTAAAGCATTTACAGGTGGAATTGGTAAGAGGTTTTGAAAAAACCTTTGATTAAATAAACCGCTAAAGTCAGTGGAAGTTAGCATAGCTATAAAATTTTTTTCAAAGTCTTTTAAATCTAAAACTCCAACACTTTTAGCGACAAATTCTCCGCTATAGTGTTGGAGTAGATATTCTATCAAATTTATGAAGTATTTTGTTGACCAAAAAATAAGGTATCAAGCTTTCTTTTAACGGGATGAAAAAAAGTAAATCCCCACTTGCAGGGGGACAAGGTTCAGTATTTCAAGCCTCTTGCTCCAACTAGAGAACTGATAACTGATAACTGAAATGACTTCCTACCTTTGCTCTGGAATTACTGATCAACTCCTCATTGAACTGCAGCAAAGAATTCTTTAGATTTTATTGGATCAGGATTCATTGTTTTATCTCCTGGTTTCCATCCTGCTGGACAAACTTCATCTGGATGAGCTTGCACATACTGAATAGCTTGCAAAGTGCGGAGGGTTTCATCCACATTACGACCAAAAGCAAGATTATTAATTGTTGCGTGCTGGATCATACCTTCTTTATCAATAATAAATAGGCCACGCAGAGCTATACCCGCTTCTGGGTCAAGCACATTGTAGGCAGCGCTAATTTCTTTCTTAATATCAGATATTAGAGGATAGTTAAGGTCACCCACACCACCAGACTTACGATCTGTTTGAATCCAAGCTAGATGAGAAAATTCACTGTCTACTGAAACGCCTAAAATTTCAGTGGACATTGACTCAAATTCTTTGTAGCGATCGCTAAAAGCTGTAACTTCGGTTGGGCAAACAAAAGTGAAATCTAGAGGATAGAAGAATAAAACTACGTATTTACCACGGTAATCAGACAGTTTTATTGTCTCGAATTCCTGATCCACTACGGCTGTGGCAGTGAAATCGGGAGCCTCTTGGCCCACTCGCAGGCATTCGTCTGTCATGATTTAATTCTCCTTAAAATGACTTATTGACATTCCCCCAAATCAAGCAGGGGGAGTTTTTCTTCAAACACCTATCTTAACCTAGACGAATTGCTTAAGCTAAGTTAAGAGAGCAAATATTCCCAAACATTATTCCCGTGTTCCCGACGGTAGTTAATGACATTTGTTGTATTTTTAGCTTTCACAGAGTCCCAAAACGTTATTTTGGGTTACGCAACTAACTATTCGTGTTAATTTTTTACGTTTATCTGTATTTTACTTTAATTTAGATTTTAACTTAATGTCATCATTGATTTCTCTATTGACTCAGTGGTTCATTGTTTTCTCTTAACTCCCTCTTTAATGACCATTCCCCCTGACTAATAACTAATTAATACTAACCACTGACCACTAAACCTCACACCTATAACTTTTTTAGCAAATCCTATTGATTTTATGCCACAAGGAATGCTAATACAGTTAGGCAGCTTAGGTTTTCCAACACCATCCAGGCTATTTTTCACCTGAATTCGCAGTATGATTAATTTGCTTGAGGAAGCAGTCCATCAGGTAAGTTTCCTGGGGACTTATCCAACATTCATTAAATATAAATTATGGCTCAGGCGGGATTTGAACCTGCGACCTTGGGCTTATGAGTCCCCTGCTCTAACCTCTGAGCTACTGAGCCTTATTTTTTTGCCATTTATAATAATAGCATCTATTACCGGGTATTAGTCAAGATACTAATCAATTTTTTATCAAAACAAATCAACACCTATTAGTTTTACAAATCTCTGAGCATCTTTAAATTTAGGCCCAATAATATGTTCAAGTGGATCTGAATTCCCATTCCTACCAGTGGTAATGGGAATTGTCACACAAGTCTTAGTTGTAAGCCAGACCCGAAGGTAGATAAGCCATTGGATTGACAGCTCCATTTCCCTTGGGATGGATTTCAAAGTGCAGGTGTGGTCCTGTACTGCGTCCCGTGCTGCCCATTTTAGCAATTAGCTCTCCCTGAGCCACTTTTTGACCTTTCCTGACAAGAATTTGGCTGTTATGAGCATATAATGTCAAGCTACCATTAGGATGCTCAATCTCTACTAAATAACCGTAGCCTCCACTATTCCAATCAGCATAGGTAACAACACCAGGAGCTGCTGCCACAATTGGTGTGCCAGTAGGTGCGGCGATGTCAATACCTCTGTGCATTCTGCCCCAACGCCAACCATAACCGGATGTTAACTCTCCCCTCGAAGGCCAGACATATCCAGTAAATTGCATTGAACCACCTGGTAAATAAGTATCAGCTCGATCTAGAGGTGGTAAATCTGGAGAAACCATTTTTCCTAGTGAAGGGTTATTCAGAATATCATCAGCATTGACACCGATTGGTGCTGCGGCCATTACTGGTAACTTTTGGGATTCGTTGTTTTGACTTTCTAAAGGTTGTACTTCTACTACTGTAGTCGTATTCCCTCTTTCTTGTCTTTTGGCCCTCATATTCTCAGACAATTGTCTGATTTGGGGAGTGCTAATTTCTCCCTGATAAGTAGGTTGTAGATATCTACTTTCCGTTTTTTGAGGGACTTGGGGATTAGTTGATAAAGTATTCTCTGAGAATACTGGCTGAGGTACTGCGATAGGTATTGATTGAGAATTTTCTGGGGCTTGAGATTGTTCAGAATCTTTCTGAGCATCATATTCCTGTCGCAACCTCATAATTTCTCCCCTCAAACGGTTAGCATAAGGATTTGCTTGATTATCTTTCCTCGCTGCCGATGGATTCTGAGTATTGTGGAAATTTTGTTCAACTACTGGTGGTTGAATAGGCTGACCATTATTGCCAAGCTGAATTTGATCTTCTTCCTCTATGGCAGAATCTGTCTCATATATATTTGACTCCAGAGAATTAGGCCATACTTTACCATTTTCTAAGGGAGTTTTTGGTTGCTCACTGGCAACTGATAGCAAAGTAGAGACTGGAAATTCTTTTGGCTTCTGATTTTTTTGATGATTTTTATTGGTTACACCTTGAGACCAAGAAACAAGCCGTAAACTATCTGTTTTTGTAACTGTTGGTACAGTTACACTAGGTATAGTATTATTAGATAAATAATGAGGTTCTATAGTCGAAAGATTTGCTTCAGGAAGTTTTGCCTCGTAGGTTGTAGTCTTAATTAAAGCTTTACCTGCTTGTCTTAAACTTGACTCCTGTGTCCAAGATTTATTTGATTCTAAGTTGCTATACTCACCATTTGTAGGCTTTCTTAGAATTAATGATTCTGAAAATGATTGTTTAGGAATTTTTAGTAACTGAGCAACTTCGATGACATTAGGGTCTTTAATTTGGTTAATAGCAGCTAATGCTTCTGTAGATACACCGTGCTGACTTGCAATTAAACCTAATGTATCTCCTAATCGCACTTTGTACACCACTGAAACTGGTGTAGATGTCATCTCAGAATCAATTACCACTGCCCCTTCTACTTTTGTCTCTTGGGCTTTGGTTGGCCATTTACCAATCTCTGATTTATTACTTTTGAATTGGCCAGATGTGAGATTATTAGCTACTTTAGGGCTAATCTGTATTTGTGGTTCTTTTACCACATTATTGTTCTGTTTCTGATAACTATTTTTGGGAAATTTATTTAGTGAAGACTTTCCTACAGATTCAGAAACAGTTTCAAACTCCTCAGACTTCCACTCCACCGAACTTTTTGTCGGACGGTTCTTTTGTTTTTCAGCCAGGTTAATTCCTGCTTTCAAATCTTCTTTGGTTAACCTACTGTCACCCTCAGTAGCAAACCCAAGAGCTTTTTTAATTTGAGGTTGTCCTAACCTTCCTAAAGGAGGCAACTGATCAGTTTTAGTTAATTGATTCAGTTGTGGTTCAGAAACAACTAAGCTCTGATAATTCTTATTGGACTCTGTGGTCTTTAGTTGACCTTGGTTATTTTTAATCTCTATGGGAGCAAAGGATTTTTCCTCTACTAGATTATGTCCTGATGGCAGGACAGTTTCTGCTTGAGTTAGACCAATTCGAGAATCATTGCTTTCTTGGCCTTCAATGTATCTTTGGGTTAATTTCTGAAGAAGTGAACCCTGGGATCGGTTAACCTGAGCAATATTCTCAGAAGAGGTTGCTACTCCTGAAGAATAGTCTTTGTTCGTATCTATTTGTGGCAGATCTGCTGCTACTGCCTGATCGCATGATCCTGACAACAGGATGCTTGATGCACCCATAGTTGTTGAAATTGCAGCTATTCCAATCATTGCAGCAGAGGAACAAGCCTTGCTGGTACTGCCTTTAGTCATTTGTTTAGATTGTTTCTGTTTTGCTCCTGTGTCAAATTCACTGGTAGCAATAGACTTATTTCTATTCGGAAATGCTCGTTTCAAAGAACGACCTCCTATCGACAAGCGTTTAACTGTCCTGAACTTTTTTTGTCTATGAGCTAAGTCACATTTTTCTAGCGATCAAGATCACTGACAATCATCAGGCTTAGGTTAGGTTATCCTGCTTTGCAAAAAAAAGCAAGGATGAAATTAATTTAATTTATTAAGATGGCCAAAACAGCAAAGATAACTGATTTTTGACACATGAAACAATGGATAATATAGTCCAAAGTTTGCTTTTGTTCTTTTTAAACAAAACTGGCAATTAGTCAAGTTATATCTTTAACTGTTAGGCTTGTCTCCTGATAGTAAATACCCTCTTGATTAAGAGGATGATTTCAGGAGGAAACATAATCTAAATTTTGGTATATATCAACTTGGATGGCCCTGACAATTGTGGGAAAGATCGAAATTTCTGATCAGTGGATTCGAGATAATAATTGTACTGAATTTATTTAACCAAGATCACCCAATTGACGTCTAGCTTCAAATAAGCCCAAGGCTGCACTAACAGAAAGATTTAAGCTACGAACCTTTGGTTGTGCCATAGGTATATATGTTGTTGCAGTGCAATAATCAAGGACTTCTTGAGGTAGTCCATTAGTTTCAGAGCCAAACAATAGCCAGTCTGTGCTTTGATACTGTAATTTGGTGTAATTAGACTTTCCCCTCGTGCTAAAGCCAATGAGTCTTCCTCCTAGCTGCTGATGATAGATTTGAAATTCTTCAAAATTGTTGTGGTAGGTGAAGTTAACATAAGGCCAATAGTCTAAACCTGCCCGTTTCAGGTAGCGATCGCTAATTTCAAAACCTAATGGGCCAACTAGATGTAACTGGGTACCAGTAGCCGCACAAGTACGAGCTACGTTACCTGTATTGGGAGGAATTTGTGGATATACCAGAACAATCTGAGGCATGAAATTAATGACAGATTTTTATGTCGAAAACATCAGGGTGAGCCAAAAGCTTCGCTCAATATTTATATTTATTAGCCACCTTATTTTAATTTGTAAAATATCCATTAAATAGGGTTCTCAAATAAATTCTCAAAGGGAAGATTATTCAGTTTTAACTCTTAGGCAAATTTTTCTCAGAGGGTATCTGTAAATAAAATACTAAATCCTGGCTTAGGGTGGGGAGGGTGAGGCGCACCCTTTATAGTTAAACTTAATAATCTCTGTGATTTGCCCTAACCCACAGTAACGTAAGAGCTTTGAGTAGACCTTAAGATTTATTTTATAGATACTTTCTCAGTTTCAAAGTTTCAAGATTAATAAAAAATATTAATGGAACTAAAATTAGGCTACCAGTAATTGACACAACTTATCTTCTAATTCTATTTCTTGCTGTGCCATCTCCAAAATTGCTGTTTGGATGGTACTTCCAGTGTCAAGGCTACTTTCATATTGCTTTAACCATTGTTGTGATGTATTTCCTTCACGAAGTATTTTTTTGATAGGTGAGAGAAAGCAACTAAAGCCACGTTGTTTGCTGTAGGGTAAAACTTGTTGATAAATCTCTTCTATCCAATCTCTGGCCAATATACTTCTATTATCTTGCCAATGCTTCAGTTTTGCATCAAGGCTATCACGAGCTACTAGCATTTCATTACTATCTGCTATTGCTACTAGGTCTTCCAAGCGGGTACTCCCTGTTAAGCTATTATTGTGTAAGGGGTCTAAAGTAGGGTCATCAAATAATTGCCACAGACGCGCTTCGAGAAAAGCAACCAGAGCGAGTTGAATCACTGGGTTAGCTACAAAGTCACAAATTCTTAGTTCTAGGCGATTAAGATTGTAGGGACGGCGATCACCATTAGGTCGGACAGAACACCAAAGATGGCGGACATTTTGCATAATGCCTGCTGTTATTTGTTCTTCAGTCCAATTAATCAAATGGTTATGACTTTCAAACAAAGGGACATAAGAGGGTGTTTTGGGAAAAGTTGCCCAACGAGTAGAGTGATAACCAGTGGGATGACCATCTAAAAAAGGAGAAGAGGCGCTGAGAGCCAAAAATAAGGGGGCTTCCATCCGAATCAAACGAATGGCTCGCATTAGCAGCTCTGGGTCACTTATACCAATATTGATGTGAATACTCGTAGTTACAACTTTTGCTCCGTAAGTTTCCTGTATATATGAGTGGTATGGATTATTGGGGTCGGAGCGCTCAAAGCGTTTGCTATCTCCGAATGATAGGGTACTTCCGGGAATTATAGTATAGTCCCCTAGTTGTTCTATATAGCGTCGCAGTTTTAGGCGGGGCCTGACTAAAGCACATAATAGTCGATCATAGCTAGACAATGGTGCAGTTGTATATTCTACATTTCGACTATCTGGTTCTCTAACAAATTCCTCTAGGTCGGCCACAATTCGATCTGAGAGGCCAATAATCTCACCCTGGGGTGTGCCAGTGTACATTTCTACTTCTAATCCTTTCGATAGCAGCACGACGGGCTCCTTAACTTTGTTCAGTTATATTGTTTAGTATCGACATATTTGGCAGTTTTTTGCCTTCTGCCCCTGGGCGTAATTAGTTATTAAGTTTACCATGATTTTATTAATGTCTGTAAATAGCAGCTAAATATAGCAATTATTGTACTGGTGAGGTACAAAATCATTATGTTTTAGGTGGTAGATGAAAATTATTTATTTTTATATTACTTTTTTCCGATAGCAATTGTCGTACTGATGAGGTACAACATTCTTTTGTTTTAGGCAACAGGGAATAAAAAGAAAACTGTATCTCACGAAGCTGAACAACCCTATATCTAATATTTTAATTGTTGATTCAATTTAATAATTAAGTCTAAATTTGATTTAAAAGCTTTATTTTCTAATTTCCTAATTTTTCTAATTTATTAGAGACTCAAATTCTAGAGGAAAAATACCATCTGGATCTTGCTCTTTAAAAATATAATCGTAGTCAAATTTGAAAGCTTTAATATGACGAGTAATATCAAAACCACATTTGACTACTTTATTAGTAGAAAAAGTTACCATCACTAACTCTGCTAATTTTTTGGGGGATATTTTAGGTACTTGCACATAATAATCTCTTTTGGCGAAAAATATTCCCTTGTCTCTTGGTACAATAATCCCATTTATTTTATGGGAATACTGAATAGGTTTAATATATGTATTGATAAAGGCTTCTTGATTTGTTTGTAGACGCGCTAATTTCTCATGTTGCAGCCAACTCATTTTAAAAATAATTTTTATTAATTCAAATCCTAATATATAGTTAAAGATTTGATTTCTTTCTTCTGTATTAATGACTAAATTTAAAGCTGATTCTAAATATTGTGTAGGCTGACAACGTACATCTTGAGCGGAATGAATATAGTATTGTCTAATATAATTTCGGAGCATATATTCATTAATTTTTGTTTGATTCCGAAACCATTTTAGATATTTATTAACTCTTTTAATTGTATTGATATCTTGCAGCATTTTAACTGCTAACCCATCAGCTATATAATCATCTAAAAATTCTGCTTGTTTTTCTGGAGAAGAACCACACAAAATATAGGAAAAAGATAAAACATAACGGCGTTGATGCCAGGGTAAACTAGCTGCCCATTCTTTGACTTCTTTGGGAAGTTTTTCAAAAATACTGTCTTCTTGATTAGATTCAAAGAAGTTTGGATCTATATCTTTTCGGTTTGTCATTTTATGATTTTGATTGATTATAGATACAGGTCAATAAAGTCTATCTTATGTGATCTAAATCACAGACAACTATAAATTAAATCAGATCAAATTATTAGGAGTTACCCCTAAAAAAAATTAACTAATATGTTAGAGGCAGATAATAACTTTTTTTATATTATTTAGTTAGTGGTAACAATGCCAATGTTTACTTACTAATATGATACTATGGATATTCTTACAAATGTATTTAAACAACAAGTTCTTAAGAATATAGAATACCAAACTTAATCTGTGAATGGTAATAAGCCATTCAGATATAATACCCTTTTAGTATGAGTGATAATTTAGATTCTACATGATCAAGTAGGTGATTAAATATAATTTAAAGATAATACTCTATTTATTAAGTTGGCAAAAAATATCTGGATTTTGTCTAGGTAGATCCGAATTTATTCTCAATATTTAACATATTATAGTTAAAAAGATAGTTAATTATGAATTGAATCAACTGAATAGATTGAAAAAATCCAAAAGTGACTAAGCTGGAGTCTGCAAGAAAAATGCAAATATTGTCAGATTAAATCTTAGAGTATAGTATTGTATGACGATAATTATTATTTAATTAAAAATACCCTAATAATAAAATATCCTTACAAACATCTGTTATAAACGATGCAATGTCTGTAATATTTTCGATTCAATTATTATGACTATAATAGCAGTATTTTAGGAACGACTAAACTTGAGAAACAAATTAATCACCTGTAAGTGAGAAAAATTAAGTAGTATAGATGTATAACTTGATTAATCGAGTAATAGGGAGAAAAAAAATGAATTCAGACAATTGGTTAATAACCCTAAATAAAACAACGATAACTTTATTAGAATACTTAATGTAAATTAGGAGACTGTAGATGTTTAACTCCACTGAACTTCTAATCAACGCTTTTGTCAAAAAGCTAATAGATGGATACCGCCATACTTATGGTGGATATAAATCAGATTACTCTGATATTATTGCTTGGGCAGCCGGAATGGCTTTAGAGAACATTGCCAATAGTGATGCCCTGTATCATAATGTTGAACATACCATTCTTGTAACTTTAGTGGGACAGGAAATGCTGCGGGGCAAACATATCCGTGAGGGTGGGGTATCTTGTGAAGACTGGCTGCATTTCCACATATCCCTACTTTGTCACGATATTGGATATGTCAAAGGGGTTTGTCGTCAAGATCGAGGGGATTTAAGATTGTATGCTACTGGTATAGATGATATGAAAGTATCTATCCCTAGAGGTGCTACAGATGCTAGTATGACTCCTTACCATGTTGACCGAGGGAAATTGTTCATTGAAGAACGTTTTGGAGGTCATAAATTAATTGACGCACAGATAATTAAGCGTAATATTGAACTGACTCGTTTCCCTGTACCAGCAGATCAAGATCATCAGGATACAGTTTATTATCCTGGTTTAGTTAGAGCAGCAGACTTAATTGGTCAGTTGAGTGATCCCCGCTATTTGCAAAAAATAGCAGCTCTGTTCTATGAATTTGATGAAACTGGTCAGAATAAAATATTAGGATACAATAATCCAGGAGATTTACGTCAGGGTTATCCTAAATTTTACTGGAATGTTGTTCATCGTTATGTTAAAGATGCGGTTACCTATCTCAGTCTGACTCAACAAGGAAAACAGATCGTAGCTAACCTGAGTGCAAATGTCTTCCGGGTAGAACATGATAATGCTGTTGATGAAATGCTTGCTGTCAGTTAGTTATTAAGGCAAAATTGATGGCAGTAAATAAACCTGGTTTCTTAAGTCGCTGACGATAGAAACTAGGTTTTTTCGTGGTTGGTCATTTTCTGAAAGTAAAAGTTAAAATTTTTGTGCATAATGTGCATAAATATGAGGTAATTAATGGCAATTCAATTACAACAAGCTCTAGAAGTCGGGAAATATCTTTTGACTCAGCGTCTCCAAGGACGCAAACGTTTTCCTTTAGTTTTAATGTTGGAACCTTTGTTTCGGTGTAATTTAGCTTGTCCTGGTTGTGGCAAAATTCAGCATCCCAAGGAAATACTCAAGCAAAATTTAACTCCTCAAGAATGTTTTGCTGCTGTAGAAGAATGTGGCGCTCCTGTAGTTTCTATTCCGGGGGGTGAACCTTTGCTGCATCCACAAATTGCTGAAATTGTGCGGGGGTTAGTCGATCGTAGAAAATTTGTTTACCTATGTACAAATGGTTTGTTATTGGAAAATTATCTTGAGAAATTTCAAGCTTCTCCTTATCTAACTTTTAGCATTCATCTGGATGGTTTAGAGGCAACCCATGATAAATGTGTAGATCGCTCAGGAGTATTTGAAATAGCAGTTAAAGCCATTCGTGCTGCTAAAGCTAAAGGATTTCGGGTTACTACTAATACTACAGTGTTTGAGGGAACAGACCCAAAACAAATGCAGGAATTTTTTGATTTTCTACAAGATTTGGGTATTGATGGAATGATGATTTCTCCAGGTTATAGTTATGAGTGGGCACCAGATCGGGAGCATTTCCTGCAGCGCCAACAAACGCGATCACTATTTCGAGAAATTCTTGCCCCATTCAAAGCAGGTAAAAAGAATTGGAATTTTAATCATAACCCACTATTTTTAGATTTTTTAATAGGGGAAAAAGATTATGATTGTACTCCTTGGGGTAGCCCTAGTTATAGTGTACTTGGTTGGCAAAAACCTTGTTATTTAATGAATGAAGGACACTATGCTACTTTTAAGGAATTATTAGAGTCAACTAATTGGGAGAATTACGGCTATAAAAGTGGTAATCCTAAATGTGCTGATTGTATGGTACATTGCGGCTATGAACCCACAGCAGCTATGGCAGCAATGCAGCCAGAAAATATTCCTCAAGTAGTAGGTTCTTTATGGAGAATGGGTAATTAAATCTACTCATAGGTAGAGGCAAAAAGGATAGTTGTGCATAGTAATTGTATAGGGAGTGTGGGAGGTGTGGGGAGAAATTAAAAAAGATAAATTCTCACCATTACTTACTATTACTTACTATGCAGGAAAACCGAAACAAGAAAGGGGATATTTTACCTCTTTTCTTTTTTGGTAAATTTATAGTAAATTGAATTTCATCAGGAGACTATCTACTTCGTTGTTGTTGATAGATTTTGTGATGGAGACCCAGAAAATAATCAAGGTGAAAATCCTGAATTGTATGACTCAGGAAAAAAAGATTGGGGTAAATATTGGGGTGGGGATTTACAAGGAATTATCGATCAATTAGACTATTTAAAAAATTTGGGAGTAATGGCTTTATGGTTAACTCCTTTATACATCATCAATTATTTCTCCCTACTCCCTACTCCCTCTTTTCCACCAGAGGTCTAATGGTTTTGATTTCGGTAGACAAAACTAGGGAGGTTGCATACAACGTCCCTAGTGAGTTATGCAATTATATATTTTGATCTCCGCTGTTTCCGTTCTACTAAACTTACCCAAACTTACCCATGAGTGATTGCATGAGCTTTGGAGCTAGCTTCCTGCTTCACTGAAGACCACCGACTATTGTCTGTAACTTATCTTCTCCACAGGCTTCAAATCGCTTGGAACTCAAGCTACTGATTCACATACTTTTCCAAGTTGACAGCAGCATTAAAGTCTCTGTCTGTAGTGAAACCACAGTGTCCGCATTCGTATGTTCTCACACTTAAAGGCATTTTCTGTTTGTGCCCGCACTGAGAACATATCTGAGAACTTGGGTAAAATCTAGGAGCTATCACTAATGAACTGCTATACCACTCACACTTGTATGTAAGCTGACGCTTAAATTCATAAAAGCCACAGTCTGCTATGGCACTTGCATGTTTATGATTTTTGAGCATTCCACTTACATTCAAATCTTCTATGACTATGGTGCTGTGGTTTTTAGCTAACCATGTTGTGAGTTGATGGAGTTTGTCTGCTCTGATATCAGATACTCTTTTGTGAAGTATGGCAAGTCTTTTTACGGCTTTGGCTCTGTTAAAAGAGCCCAGCTTTTTTTTGCTGACACGGCGTTGATAACGAGTTAGTCGTTTTTTGACTTGCTGATAGGCTTTAGGGTTGGCAAAGGCTGTGCCATCGCTACAAGTTGCTAGAGTATTTATGCCTACATCTACACCGATAACATCTCGTTGGCTTGGTGCGCGTTCCATCTCTTGGTCAGCATTCCCTTGCGACTGGCGTCGTCGCGGGGTCTGACCGCTTGCGACTGTCGTCGTCGCGGGGTCGCATCCGCTTTTGCCAGTATGGGTTGGTTCATAATCATATTTAAAGCTGATGTACCAATTATTTGCACGTTTAGATATTCTCACATTTTTTACTGGTACAGATGGTAAAATTTCATAAGTTTTTACTATTCCGATTCTGGGTAGTTTGATATAGTTCCCTTTGAGGATTTTAATGCTTCCTTCTAAATAGAAACTATCTTTTCTACCCTTTTTCTTAAACTTAGGAAAACCACGTCCCCGAATAGTTAAAAAGTTTTTGAATGCCCTTTCTAAATCTCTTAATGCTTGTTGAGGGGCACACTTTGATACTTCATAGTACCAGGGATTAATTGATTTCACCTCAGCAACTAAACGTTTATGTAGGGTGATAGCACTAGGGCGTTTTTTGGTTTCTTGATACTCAGTTATACAAGTTGCTAATCCCCAATTATAAGCGTGCCTAGCTACACCTGCGTGCTTGGCAAGTATTGTTTTTTGTTTGTTGTTAAGTTTTAATTTAGTCTTTATTGATTGCACAATGGGTACTATACCTCCAATAAATCTATGACATTGATTCGATTATCTGACAAAGAATGTCTAGTTATGTACAATCTTGTCCAATTATTTGACTTCAGTAGTTAGCCCTAACTTACCCTACTTCCGACTACCTCAGAAGATTTTGCAGACTTTTCCTCTATTGCGGGAAAAACTCGCAAATTACCTTCAGCAACGGATACTTTTACTTTAATTCCAATTGGCAATGCTACTTGTGGAGTAGTACGAGCAATTAATTCTTTTCCCGACTCAGTTTGTAAACAATAACGGAACTCTCTACCTAAAAATTGGCGATCGCGAATCACCATCGACCCCTCATCATCAGCTTTTAGCATCAAATCTTCCTGACGAATCATCAACTCAACACTATCAAATTCATCCAAACTACCAATTTCTCCACGAAACACATTATTATTTGTCAACTCAAAAGTACCTACCTCAGTTTCCCAAACCAGATCGCGACGATGTGCAGGCAAAAAATTAGCTTGACTCACAAATTCTGCCACAAATTTAGAAGCAGGTTCAGTATAAATATCTTCCGGTGTACCAAATTGTTCCACACATCCAGCTCGCATCACTGCCACCCTGTCAGAAATAGCCATCGCCTCCTCCTGATCATGGGTGACAAGAATTCCTGAAGCTCCGGCACTTTTCAGAATATCCCGTAATTCCTGGCGTAATCTAATTCTTACCTGTACATCCAAATTACTCAAAGGCTCATCCAATAATACCAAAGCTGGACTTGGAGCCAAAGCACGCGCTAAAGCTACCCGTTGCTGTTGACCTCCAGACAATTCGTGGGGATAACGATTTTCTAGACCAGACAAACCGACTAATTCTAGAACATCCTTTACCTGATGATTAATTTGTGTACTTGACTTTTTACCAGAATTGTGCAATCCGAAAGCAATATTTTTAGCTACAGTCAAATGCGGAAATAAAGCATAATCCTGAAATACCATACCAACATTACGTTTTTCTGGTACTACCCAATCATGTCTACCAGCAACTACCTGCCCATTAATCGTAACAATGCCTGACTGTGGTTGCTCAAATCCAGCAATTATTCTCAATAAAGTTGTTTTACCGCAACCTGAAGGCCCTAATAACCCCAGTATATCTCCCTGGTACAGTGTTAAATTTACATTTTGCACCGCAGGGGTAGTAGTGCGAGAAAATTGCTTGTTGACACTCTCCAGATGGAGAATTACCGATTGGGCCATTTATTTCTTAACCTCCCTAGTATTAAGTCAAAAGTCAAAAGTCAAAAGTCAAAATTTAAAATATTAGGACTTATATCATGTCCGGTTGAATAGTTATCATTAAAGCTTGTAGTAGGGCTTTAGCCCTATATAAGTTCGGGCTAAAGCCCTACTACAAACAAAATTTTTTTATCACTCATTATCCGGACATGGTATTACGCAGAAACAGGGTTTATCAAGGAAATTTCCAGGACTTGCGGGGGCGAACCCAGAAACCCGGTTTCTTATTTGGGTGTATAAGTCCTAAATACAAACTGGGTTTATGAATAAACATTGTGGAATTACCAATACTCATGCCAGAAACCCAGTTTCAAAGAGAATTTGAGAATTTACGTTATAGTTCTCAAAGTTGTCTAGAACATTATTTATTCTTAAATTATCTTAACCTACTTTTTAGGAAGTGTTCTCATTAAGTTTATGTAAACTTTTCTAATCTCTAAAATTATTATGTTTGATAATATGAAAAAAATTAACCTTTTCAATTGGAATGCTTGGACAATATTTGTTGTAGCGATCGCCTCCCTCATCTCAGCTCCAGTAATATTTGTCCTCAGCAGTATTTTCTCGGATACAGGAGAAATCTGGAGTCACTTAGCTTCTACAGTTTTACCCCGTTATCTCCTCAACTCCTTCATATTAATGGTAGGAGTAGGTTGTGGAGTTTCAGTCATCGGAGTAGGAGCAGCATGGTTAATCACAATGTGCCGTTTTCCTGGCAGTCGTCTATTTGAATGGGCAATGTTATTACCCTTAGCAACTCCTGCTTATATTCTCGCCTACACTTACACAGAACTCCTAGAATTTTATGGCCCTGTACAAATGTGGTTACGAGAAGTGTTTGGTTGGACGAGTGTAAATGATTATTGGTTCCCAGAAATTCGTTCTATTGGCGGAGCGATCGCCCTATTAACCCTAACTTTATACCCCTACGTTTATCTCCTCACACGAGTCGCCTTTTTAGAACAATCAACCTGTACTTTAGAAGCAAGTCGTTCTCTGGGAGCGAACCCTTGGCGGAGTTTTTTCACAATAGCTCTTCCCCTGGCAAGACCAGCAATAATTACAGGTTTAGCTCTAGCACTAATGGAAACCCTAAATGATTTCGGTACAGTGCAATATTTTGGAGTCGATACATTTACCACTGGGATTTATCGTACTTGGTTTGGTATGGGGGAAAGAGTTGCAGCAGCACAATTAGCAGCAGTCTTACTATTATTTATTTTATGGTTAATTTTGCTCGAACTTTGGTCTCGTCGCCAAGCCAAATATTATCAAACAACCAGTCAACAGCAACACTTACAACAATTTCACTTAACTGGAATACGGAAATTAGGTGCTTTTATTGCTTGTTTACTGCCAGTTTTTTTAGGTTTTCTCTTACCAGCAGGATTATTACTACAAATGACTATTGCTGAAAGCGGAGCAAGTTTTCGGGGTCGGTTTTGGGATTATGCTTCCCATAGTTTGACTTTAGCAACAATTACCGCTGTATTAGGAGTAGCGATCGCTCTAATCATGGCTTATGGAGTACGTCTAAATCGAAATTTGGGAATGCGTGTATCAACCCGTATTGCTGCAATGGGTTATGCTGTACCAGGTTCAGTTATTGCAGTCGGAATTTTGATTCCCATCGGTACAGTTGATAATGCCATTGATAGTTTTATGCGTTCCATGTTTGGCATCTCAACTGGTTTATTATTCAGTGGTACTATTACAGCATTAGTTTTTGCTTATTTAGTCAGATTTATGGCAGTAGCATTTGGCGCTGTTGAATCAAGTTTAGTGAAAATTAAACCTAGTTTAGATGATGCTTCTCGGAGTTTAGGTTACAACCCTACTCAAACTTTAATTAAAGTTCATGCACCGATAATGTGGGGTGGGTTATTAACAGGAGCAATGTTGACATTTGTAGATGTAATGAAAGAGTTACCAGCAACAATGGTAATTCGTCCGTTTAATTTTGATACCTTAGCAATTCGGGTTTATAATTTGGCTGCGGATGAAAGATTAACTGAGGCAGCAGGCCCGGCTTTAGCAATTGTATTAGTAGGAATAATACCAGTAATTCTGCTTAGTTTAAGGATTGCTAAGTCGCGCCAAAGTTAAGATAATTAACAATTTTTTTATAGTTATTAATTAGGAGAAGGGGACTTGTGTATTAGACCAGTTAGAAATCAGCGATAAAAAAGTTTTTGTTTGTAGTTGGGCTTTAATTAATATGTTTCCGGAGAAGATAAACAGGGTTTTTTGATAAGATTAATATATTCATTTAAGGTGTCTAGCACAAACCCGGTTTCTATCAAATGTTATAGTAGATATTTGGTGACAAAACCATACAGTAATGCTGACAAATAGTTGTGTATTCTGGTATCCTTCCTGTTCTTTGTCCGTATAATTAATACCATGTCCGTTTGTATAGTTTGTGTAAAAGCCGTAGAAATATCTACCATTAGTAAGATTTTTCCTTTTCTTGTAGGGGCGATTTCCTGCGGAATGCTGCGCAAACGCGTTTACGTTTGCAGAGCATTCCGAAGGAAAGTATTCCGGAACGGAAATCGCCCCTACTTCTTCCTTCTTCCTTACCTTTCCCATACAATACCGATGCTACCGGACATGATATAAGTGATAAAAATACTTGTTTCTTTTAACTTTTAACTTTTAACTTTTAACTTTTGAATTTTGAATTTTGATCTCCTCCCTAATTATTTATAACCGTAATTTCACGCATTTTAAGTATTTCCAATTCACATCAAAATTAAGATAAAATTTATCAAAAGACAATCTCAAAAAGTCCTACACAACATAATTTAGATTTTAAATCAGTGATTTTAATCACATAAAAGCTGCAAATGAGTTACCTAAACATATTACTAGACTCATAATTAATAGCGATATAGTTCATCAATTTCCAAGATGAAATTCATATATTATGAAGATAAATATCACCCCATTCATCCTCAGAATAACAGATACTAATAATATGATGAACTTAAGGAAATTTGTCAAATGACAACTTATGAAGAACCATTACATGATAAGAATAGTCGTCTAGAGCAAGAAGTACGGCGTTTGCAAGAATCAGTAAATCAACTGGAACAACGGCAACATGAGATGTTAACAATTTACCAAATGATAGAATTTTTACAAGTATGCGAAAAAATTGAAGACACAAGTCAACTGCTAGCAGAATTTATCCAAAGATTATTTCCAGGGTTTTCTGGCAGTGTATTCTTACAAGATGAGTGTAATAGCAAATTTGAAAGAGTTACTTTTTTTGGTAATAGAGTGGATCGTAAAACTTCATTAGAATTTAGTGAATGTTGGGCATTACTGCGTGGAGAAACTCATATTGCTAGCAACGATCAACCAGGATTATTTTGTCATCATATTGCTCTGGAATTTGAACCTACTCAAACTATTTGTATTCCTCTTTTAACTCAAGGGAAAGTTTGGGGTTTGTTTTCCCTCCGAACAGAATTTCCAGAAACAATTAGTTGCTATCAACAACATTTAGCTCATACTGTAGCTAAACAAATTTCTTTAGCATTTTACAACCTGAAACTGAAAGAACAATTAAGAAACGATAGTATTCGCGATTCTTTAACAGGTTTATTTAATCGGCGTTATTTAGATGAATCTCTTAAGCAAGAAATTATTAAAGCTGAACGCAATCAACAACCTTTAAGTGTCATCATGGTAGATGTTGACCACTTTAAAAAATTTAACGATACTTATGGTCACGATGTAGGAGATATTGTACTACGAGAAGTGGCAAAATTTTTACAGGGGCAAGTTCGAGAATCTGATATTGTCTGTCGTTACGGTGGAGAAGAAATGACTTTAATTTTAATAAATACTCCTTTGGATATTGCTAAAGAAAGGGCAGAAAATATTTGTTCAGGAATTAGGGAATTATCTCTAGAAAATCAAGGTGAAGTTCTCCCATCTGTAACTGTTTCTCTGGGAGTTGCTTCTTTTCCTTTAGATGGAACAATAGGAGAAGAGATTGTTCAAAAGGCAGATCGAGCTTTGTATCAGGCGAAAAAAACCGGACGCGATCGAGTAGTTCTGTATCAGGTAGAACAGTAAATTTATAGAAAAGAGGGAGTAGGGAGTAGGGAGTAGAGAGTATGGGAAAATAATTTACTTTATTTTTTATTATTAGATATGTCTATTTAAGTTTTATAGTTTTATATTGTCCGTTTTTTTATTAAAAAAAATTAAGAAAAAAAGAATTAATTATAAAGAAATTAGTAATAATTATATATACAAGGTCATAACAGAAATAAGGAGATTTAGGTGAAGTCAGAAATCAGAAGTCAGAAGTTAGAAGTTAAATTCTTACTGTGACTAAATGAGACATGGCGACTGCTATATAATTAAATTAAGACTGATGAAAACAGGTAAAATTATTTTAATAGCTACCTCATTATTTGTGGCAACTAACCAAGGATTATACGCAGGTTTGTTTGACACAATTAAAGAATTAAAAATAGAAAATCCTAGTTGTCTAGAATGTGATATCAAAATAGCTGAATGGGAAAATCGGGAAGAATTTTTAACCGAGTTAGTTTGATAGGGGTTTGTTGAATAATTAACAATTAATAATTAATAATTACCTCTTCTTGAAAAGAAGAGGATTGGTTAAAAGGGAAATTTCTCCTTTAAAGGAGAGGCTTTAAACCCTGATTTTTTTGCAACCAAACCCCTACGATATTAATTTGATAATTCTGTAGAGGGATCGCATACAATGTCCCTACTCCCTTTTTTCGGTTGTGCAGAGCGCAAAGTGTGGGATAAGTCGCGTATTGCTGGCAAATATAATCTCAAAGCACTAATATATAAACGTTTTAGCATTTTGGGGGTGACAAAAGTGTAAATTTTTCAGCTTGAGTAAGTAAAAAGTTAGGACGACTGGCACAATTGCACAAAAAGATACAGCTACAATTATTCCTCCTGCTCCCCACACTCCCCACATTCCCCACACTTCCTTGACGCACTACCCTTTTTTCTGGATATCTCTATTGTTTAACTCCCCCAGTCGATTTTGTTTGCAACTCAAAAGCTGTATACTTCCCACCCAAAGCTTCCACTATTGCCTGAGTATTAGAGAGCAACATTTTCACATAACTATCTCCCTCACTTCCAGGAGCGCCAATAGAATCAGAATATAATTCCCTAGGTGCTAACTTTACCCCTGCTTCCTCAGCAACTGTAGTAATCAACTTAGGATTAATAGTAGTCTCCGCAAAAATAGCAGGCACTCCAGTTTTCTTAATTTCCTCCGCCAAGTTTTTCACCGTTTGCGCACTAGGTTGTTCCTCCGTAGTCATCCCAATCAAAGTTCCCGTCATCTCTAAACCATAAGCTTTAACATAATATTCAAAAGCATCATGGGTAGTCACCAGTCGGCGCTGACTTTCTGGAATAGTCGCTATTTGTTCACTAATCCAAATATCAAGCTGCTGTAACTCCTCAACTAATCTAGCAGCATTCTCCATAAACACCTCTTTGTCTTCCGGTGACAACTCAACCAAAGCATCCCTAATTGCATTCACCATGACAATTCCATTTTCCGCATCACCCCAAACGTGAGGATCTGGCACTAACTCCCCCTGTTCAGGATTTTGTAAAGCTGTCACCTTTTCCGCCACTGCCAACTTTTGCGCTTTTACACCCGCAGCATTCATCAGTTTAATTAAAGCAGGTTCCAAATTATAGCCATTATAAACAATTAAATCTGCCTTCTCAAAAGCCACACTATCAGCAGGCACCGGTTCATAAATATGAGGATCAGCTCCCGGTTCCATAATTCCCTGATGCTCAATTTCATCCCCACCTATTTTTTCTGCCATATCAGCAATGATGGTACTGGTAGAAACGACTAAAGGTTTACCCTCACCCTCAGCAGAAATATTTGCAGATGGAGCAGCACAACCACTCATCCATAATGCTAATAAAATTAGGGAACAGGGAACAGGGAACAGGGAACAGGAAGAAATAATTGATTTTATTTTGGATTTTAGGCAGAAACCCGGTTTATCAAGAGAATTTTGTGAAAGGGAATTAGAGCAATAAACCCGGTTTCTTGTCTGGGTATCTAAGTCTTGCCTATATTTACCACTCAGATATATTTCCTGTTCTCTGTTCCGAGTTAAGCCTTCTCTACCTAGACTATTAGTTAAATTAATTTTGCACAGATACTTCCTAATTTTCATTTTGATTTAATTGACAATTTTTCATATTTCTTTCATAATTTATATCATATTTGTTTCATATTTCTCACATTCTAGGGTGAAATTTTGAACTAAACCTCTATCGTTAGAGGTTGTTTGAGAAGTTATTGATCCCCCTAAATCCCCCTTAATAAGGGGGACTTTCCCTTCTATTTCCTCTGTTTTCAATGGGGACTTTCCTTTGTATTTCCCCCTTTTCAAGGGGGGCTAGGGGGGAGCTAGATCAAAATTCATACTATTCAAACATTCTCTTAGAAGGATTTCAGAGAATCATATTTGATAATTTATAGGAGTCATAATTAATGAATCAGGCCAAAATTACAGTAAGTCATTTAGCAGTCCATTATCGTACCGTTGAGGCGTTGCGAGACATTACCCTACAGATACAAGCAGGAAAATTAACAGGTATTATTGGCCCTAATGGCGCTGGAAAAAGTACCTTATTAAAAGGAATGTTAGGGTTAATTCCTGTGACTGGGGGTTCTGTAATCTACAATGACAAACCACTTCAAGAACAGTTAAGCAGAATTGCTTATGTGCCTCAGCGATCGCAAATTGATTGGACTTATCCTGCTACTGTCTGGGATGTGGTAATGATGGGGCGGGTGCGTCAGACTGGTTGGTTTTGTCGTTTTTCTAATGTGAGTCGGAGGTTAGCATTGGAGGCGTTGACAAGGGTGGGGATGGATAGTTATCGCGATCGCCCCATCGGACAACTTTCTGGAGGCCAGCAACAGCGGGTATTTTTGGCGCGATCTTTAGCTCAGGAAGCAGATATTTTCTGTTTTGATGAGCCGTTTGTTGGGGTAGATCAGAAGACTGAAAATATTATTTTTGAGATTTTTCACGAGTTAGCTGAAGCTGGAAAAGTTGTGATTGTTGTTAATCACGATCTGGGAGAATCTATTACTAATTTTAATGATTTAATTTTGTTAAATAAAGAGTTAATTGCTGTTGGTAATAGACAAGTTGTATTGCAGGAAGAAAATTTGTATCGTGCTTATGGGGGTAAGGTTGGTTTCTTTTCGGAGTCTTTAAGGCAAGTTGCTTGATTGTTATGATTTTTTTTAGTATGATTGAAGTTTTAGTTATAGCACTACAAAAAAGTCTTATAATTTTCATAAAATTGAAATCCTTTATAACTAATATTTTGATTTAAGCTGATAGCTGATAGCTATATACTAATCCTAGATGATTTGTGAAAAAAGCTGTAGGGGTTTGGTCTCCAAACCCAAGCTAAGATGGGATTTGGAAACCAAACCCCTACGATAAAATTATCTAGGATTACTATAGTAGAAAGATTATTGATTTATAATTTTTGTAGCTATTCTGAGAATTTTTATAATGCTAAATGTAACTATTGATGAAATTCAAAGCGATCCACTGAAATATTTGCGTCTAGTGGAAGAGGGAGAAACTGTTATAATTATTCGCTCTGAGGAAGCGATCGCCGAAATTAGACCTATTGTCAGTAGCAAGAAATTACGACCATTTGGTTTGTGCGCAGGTGAGTTTACTGTTCCGGATGATTTTGATGCTCCTTTGCCAGAAGATATGTTGAACGCATTTGAGGGGAAATGAGAATTTTACTAGATACACATATTTTTTTATGGTTTATCAATGGCGACTCTCGGTTGTCAGAGAATGTTCGGGATACTATCCGTATTTTAGACAACGAAGTTTATCTGAGTTCAGTTTCAGTTTGGGAAGCTACTGTTAAGTACCAGTTAGGTAAGTTACCTCTACCAGAACCTCCTGAAACATATTTACCTAAACAGCGTAATCTTCATCAAATTTCCAGTCTCCCTCTGGATGAAAGTAGTGTACTTCAACTGGCTAAACTGCCACTATTACATCGCGATCCCTTTGACAGAATGCTTATTTGTCAAGCATTACAAAATGGTTTGACTATTGCGACGGTAGATGCAGCAATTCGTGCTTACCCAGTTAATGTTTTGTAGAAATTACCCAGTTAATGTTTTGTAGAAATGGAGTACCCTAACACTGCAATGTTAAGCAGTTACTAACCATTCAATTTTTATAACCACTATTGCAGTATGGATGGGTAATTTGTCCATTATCTATAGTAGCTAATCCACCATCTCGTTTACGTTGTTTATGATCTATATGAATAGAGTTTCTATGGATAAATCCATTACATATTTTGCAGCGAGGTGCATTTGAGAGTGCATCTCTAATATAAATTTCGCTTTTTATGTTTGTCTTAAAATCTTGCTCACATGAATTATTGTCTTTATTTTCCTTTTGAATTTGATAATACAGGTTATCATCTACAATAGAATGTTATTTAGTTTAGATTTAAAATATCTAAAGTAAGATTAAAATTCATTCTGGAGTAAAACGATATGTCAGAATTACTAAAAAGAATTACGATCAATCCCAAACAATGTGGTGGCCGCCCTTGCATCCGAGGCATGAGAATTAGGGTATCAGATGTACTAGATTTATTTGCTGCTGGAATGAGTGCTGAACAAATCTTAGAAGAAATGCCCGATTTAGAGGCCAATGATCTGCAAGCAGCCCTTTTATATGCCTCCCGTAAACTTAATCATCCAGTGCTAGTTGTATGATAATTTGGGTAGATGCACAACTGTCGCCTGCGATCGCTACTTGGATTAGCGATACTTTTGGAATAACAGCATTAGCTCTACGGGATATTGGTTTGAGAGATGCTGAAGATTTTGAGATTTTTGAAGCAGCAAAAGCTGAAAGTGTTATCTTGATAACTAAAGACAGTGATTTTGTAGATCTAGTCAATCGCCTTGACTCACCTCCTCAAATTATCTGGTTAACCTGTGGTAACACCTCAAATGCTCGGTTACGAGAAATTTTAAGTGCTACTTTACCAGAAGCGCTAGAGCTTCTACTATCTGGTGAAGCATTAGTTGAAATTAGCGGAGAATAATTATACCTCTTTACTTATGAAATTACCACTTAATTTTCACTATCAAATCAGAATAATAAAACATCCAAAATAGGAAAAATAAACACTAATGTTAGAAACATTACTCGAACCACTACAATACAGTTTTATGCAACGATCGCTCCTAGTCGCAGTAATAGTCGGAATCATCTGTGCAGTAGTCGGCAGTTATTTAATGGTACAAAGATTAGCACTATTAGGAGATGCCATTAGTCACTCAGTTTTACCAGGATTAGCTATTGCTTTTTGGATAGGAGCAAATATATTTGTCGGAGCATTTATCGCCGGAATAATAAGCACTATTTTAATTAACTTAATTAGGACGCGATCGCCAATCAAAGAAGATGCAGCAATGGGGATAGTTTTTTCTGCTTTCTTTGCTTTAGGAATTACATTAATTACAATTATTCAGAAAGACAATAAAATAGACCTAAATCATTTTTTATTCGGCAATATTCTGGGAGTAACTGTTGGAGACGTGCGAGATACATTAATAAGTGCTGTAGTTGTTTTATTAGTTGTAATCCTATTGTATAAAGAACTATTATTTTACACATTTGACCCCCTCGGCGCTCAAGCAGTAGGTTTACCTGTAAATTTATTAAACTTGGGGTTAATGATGTTAATTGGTTTAACAATTGTAGCCAGTCTCAAAGCAGTAGGAGTAGTCTTAGTTTTATCCTTATTAATTACACCAGCATCTACAGCTTATCTATTAGTTAAAAGACTCCATCAAGTAATGATATTAGGAGTAGGAATAGGAATTTTATCTAGTATTAGTGGAATGTATATTAGCTACTTCTATAATTTGCCATCTGGTCCGGCAATTGTATTAGTATCATTTGGATTATTTATATTAGCTTTTTTGTTCAGTCCTACTCAAGGAATTTTGACTCATCCCGCATCTACTTCTAATCAGCCTTCTATTTGGAGAGAGTTAAAAAGTTTAATTGGGTAGGTGGTAGGTTTTAGGTGGTCTAATACCATTTCTCAAAAATCTTACTATATTTGATTGGATAGGGAAGTGGGGGGAGTTTGGGAGGTGGGGGGAAGGGACGTTGTATGCAACGTCCGTACACATAAGAATAATGAACATTAACTGGCTAATAATTAAATAATAAGTAATTGTCTCTATGTTAATTACTTAATAACTGAAGTTTTCTCCTACTATAGCATTACTTTTGGTAATTGGGATCAGACTTTGTTGGATGTTAGCTTGCCATGTTTAATCATCAGGTTAAGGATGGCATACGGTAGAAATAAGTTCACTGCTTGACTATCAAATTTTCCTCTAAATATCATGTCTCCAGCAAGTAGGGACTTGGATGTAAAATCCCTACTAGACTGACAAATCTAAAATGGTGTGTTACGACAGACTGCTAAATTACTTTCATAGTCTGAGTTTAAGCCGTAAGTACGCACCCTACTGGACCGTTTCAGCTAAAGTAGTGCATTAAAAAACTGTGGGTGGGAGGTGTGGGAAGAGGGGTAAAAGGGGGGAGATTAATCAACCCAGAATTTAAAATCTATTGCAACATTTAAGATGAAACAGTCCACTATAATTTTGCGATCTATCAATACAAAAATTTCAACATTATTTAGTTACTAATCTAATTTTTTCATGGCATCTTCTACCTTTTTTTCTCCTTCATCGTTATTCTGTTCTTGAAACAATTTTAAAGCAGTTTTAAAAGATTTAAGGGCTTCGCTCTCTCGTTTGCGACCATGAAGAGCCAAGCCCATTTTATAATGAGCATCTGCGTTATCAGGAGTTTTCCTAATAACTTGCCGATACATAATAATTGCTTCGAGATAATCTTGCTGTTCTAAAAGAATATCCCCAGCAGCAAACCGTGCTGCCACTAAATCTGGATTCGCATAAGCAGCTCGTTGATAAGCATCTAAAGCTCCTTTAAGATTATTCTGAGCTTTGAGAATTTCGGCAATTTGAAGCTGAATATCTCCATTACGAGGCTCTAGGCGAGAGGCCACTTCAAAAGCAGCTAAACCACCTCTGTTATCTCCAGTAGCCAGCAAAACAGTTCCTAACTTAATCTGCACTCCAGCATCTCTGGGTGATAGTTGAGACCCTTGTTGAATAGCTTGAAGTGCTTCAGGGAAGCGTTTCAGCCTTAATAAAGCTAACCCCATTGAGGCGTAAGCTTCGGCATTATTTGGATCGGACTTAATTGCTACTTGATATGCTATGAGCGCCTCGTTATATTTTTCTTGGCGGAACAAGGAAGCTGCTAGTCCCAAATGAGCATTGGTTTTACTACGGTCAAGCAGAGAAGCACGACGATAAGCTTCGGTAGCCGCCTGATAGTTTTGTAATTTGGCCATAGTGTATCCAAGACCATATTGAAAATCAGCATTATGGGGGTCAAGAGTTACTGCCTGTTGATAAAACTGGGCTGCTGCTTGGAAGTCTCCTTGGATTGCTTGTAAATAGGCAATACCAGAATAGATTTGAGCATTTTTGGGGTCTAAACGTGCTGCCTGTTGATAGATGGCTATTGCTTGTTGATAATTTCCCGCATCGACTAATTCACGCCCTTGCTGCAATAGCTTATTCACATTTGAATTAGCAGCTTGGTTTGCTTGAGCCAAAAGTTTGACCCCACAGTTAAGAGGAGGAGTATAACTCTTGATTTCGGTTTTTGTTTGCGGACAGGGAGAAGCATAAGCAATAGAAGGAATAGTGGCTGTCATTGTGGCCACTACTAGGCTACTAAATATTAAAACTGTTTTTTGGTACACGGCCAGTGTGAATATAAGTTAAGTGTTTCTAGAAATTATTGATCATACCACTCTATATCGGGAATGGTGGAGTGCATTTCTGTAGTCTTTTTACAGAGAGCAATGATGCTTTCTCAGGTAAAAAAATTTAGGAGACTAAAAAAAGATGATTGTAACTACAACTGATTTTGTTCAAGGCGCTGAAGTTAGAGAATACATGGGAATTGTAACTGCAGAGGTGGTATATGGTAGTAATGCCCTTAGAGACTTTTTTGCGGGAATAAGGGATATTATTGGTGGTCGTACTGGCAGTTATGAAGAGGTGTTTAAAAAAGGTCAAGAGGATGCGATCGCCGAATTGGAAAAGCGGGCTAGACGTATGGGTGCTGATGGAGTGGTGGGGGTAGAAATAGATACAGGGACAATTAATGTGGATCAGAAAGGTGCCCTGCTATTGATTACGGCCACAGGAACGGCGGTGAAGTTGGGTTAAATTTTGCTATCAACTAATTCAATAACTATGTAGGACAACCAAAATATATCAAAATACATAGGGTTTGCTGAAAAAAGCAGAGTTTGGGGAGGGTGTAAAATTTGACGCAGGGACGTGGGGACGAGGCGTGTCAGTGATACCCTATCTCTCTGTCCTTGTGTGGGAAGTATCGGGAGAGTGGGAAGACAGAGAAAATTGGAGGAATAATTGTTCGGAGATTTTTCTGCCTCGTCTTACCCCCTTCAAGCTCACTTTTTGAGCATTTTCAACTGAAAAGCTGGTACTTTTTCACGACCTAAAATGGGTAATACCTTTATCTGTCAATGCTTTAATGTTTATTCAGCAAGCCCTACATACAGCAAATTCAAGCATATAATGTTTGTAGTGTGGGCATCTGGCCCGCTATGGCTGTATTTCACAAAGGTAGTGGACTGTTTCAGCTAAAACTGTGCATTAGGGAGTAGGGGAGTAGGGGAGTAGGGGAGTAGGGGAGTAGGGGAGTAGGGGAGAAAGATTGTTGTTGGGTTTCGTCCCTCAACCCAACCTACATCTATTGCAACATTTAAGATGAAACAGTCCAGTAGAATCTGCTGTATCTTTACTATTAACTGATAACTGAAATTACCATTACTACTCAGGCAAAGTTAATTTTTTCTCCTTTCTTCTAGCACATTCAATAAAGATTGTTACAGTAAAATCTGGACACCAAAGGATAGGAATATTTACACTTGTTCTCTTTCATTCCTACAACCTACAACCTAACACCTAACACCTAGAAACCAACCAATGTAGGAATATTTTTTGAAAATGGTATTCCTTCCTCTAACTAAATTGTTTCTGATAAAAACGAGCATAAACTTTGCCTGTTTCTAAAAGTTCTTCGTGAGTTCCTGACTCGACAATTTTGCCATTTTCCATAACTAAAATTCGATTTGCTCGACGTACTGTTGCTAATCGATGAGCAATAATAAATACTGTTCTCCCTGCCATTAATCTTTCTAGTGCTTCCTGTACTAAAAATTCTGATTCAGAATCTAGAGCAGAGGTAGCTTCATCTAATATTAATATCCTTGGATTTTCTAATATTGCACGAGCGATCGCTATTCTCTGTCTTTGCCCTCCAGATAAGTTAATTCCACGTTCACCCACCCAAGTTTGATAACCTTCTGGTAACTTGGTAATAAATTGATCAGCATTAGCTATTTTAGCTGCTTCTTTAACATCTTCAATTTCATAATCTAGTTGACCAAAAGCAATATTTTGGGTAATAGTTCCAGAAAATAAAGTTACTTCTTGAGGTACTATTCCGATTTGTCTTCTGAGACTTGTTAGCGTAACATCTTGAATATTTTTATCATCAATTAATATTTCTCCAGACTGAATATCATAAAATCTGGGTAGCAGGTTAACAAGTGTAGTTTTTCCGGCTCCAGATGCTCCTACTAGGGCAATTATTTCTCCTGAATTTACCAACAAATTCAGATTTTGTAGAATTTCTTTTTCAGGTTTATAAGCAAAACAAACATTCCGATATTCAACTTTTCCAATAACACGATGTAGGGCAGTTGCATCTGCTTTTTCTATAACTGTAGGTTTAATTGCTAATAGTTCAAAAATGCGGTCGCAAGAAGCTTCACCTTGTTTAAAATCACTATAATTACTAGTAGTTAAGGAAATCGGATCGATTAACAAAGCGACCCCTGTTACATAACTAATAAAACCTTCCCCAGTCAGGTTTCCTTGAGATATTTGCCATCCTCCCAAAAAGAACAAAAACACTACACTCATTGCTTCTAAAAAACCGACTACTACAAACTGAAGTGCTTTGACTTTTTCTGCCATATATTTTGCTTGTCGGTTTTGTTCAGCTTCCACAGCAAATCTCGCTATTTGATATTCTTCTGCAGCAAAGGCTTGTACTATTCTAATACCACTAAATACTTCTGTGAGTAAAGCCGAAAGATTGGAAATACGATTTTGACTTTGATGAGAAAAAGAAAGTAATTTTTCCCCAAACCAACCAATTAATAATGCCATCATCGGTGCAATTATTAAGGTTGCTAAAGTTAACTGCCAATTGATATAAATCATGTAACCAAGCACTACTATTAACTGCAAAATGCAAGGTACAAATTGATGAAAGAATTTATTGATGACTTCTCCTGTGCGGTCTATATCTTCTGTCAGTCTATAGGAAAGGTCTCCAGTTTTAGCTGTTTCAAAGTAACTAATATTTAGTCTTTGAAGGTGAGAATAAACTTTTTTACGCAGGTCTAAAGCAATGTTCAAAGAGGCTTTAGCCATGAGGTGATCTTGACCATATTGTACAGTACCCTTGATTAAAAAAATTATGGCGGCCAGACCTGCAAGTTGAGCGATCGCTCCCACATCTCCCTTACCGATATAACCTGCCATTTCACCCATTAGCCAAGCTAAAATCGGCCAAAAAATAGTAAAGATTAATGTACAGGCCAATGCCTTGACAATTGTTGGCCAATAGTTATAAACATAAGGTAAAAGCTGCCAATAACTGGAGTTTGATTTCAATATGCCAAGGTTAATTTTATGTTTCAAAATATGAAATTTCTATATCAAAGATAAAAAAACTTGCTTTTAGTGATTTAGCATGATAAAACCATTCTAACGTCAAGTTGTAGGAAATTTTGGCAGGGTCTAATAGTCCATCCTGCGGAGTAAAGGCCAGCTAAATTTTCTTTGACAGTTTTACCGAAAAAATTGGTCTAAAGCATCGCCCTAGAAAGGCGACTTTTTGATTGATTAAGTAGGAAGACTACCCTTGGTGAAAAAAATTCTTCTGTTATCAAAGGAGAAGAAAGGTAATAACGCGCTAGTCCTTTAAGGATTAGCTTTGCAGCTCATCTG
>JASJEE010000426.1 GCA_030064835.1 Microcoleaceae cyanobacterium MO_207.B10
GCTTTCAAAAATCGGTATTTGGGGAGAGGTATAATACCATTTTGATAAATGTTGGCTACAAATAAACTTCTAGGTTTTAGGTTTTAGGTTTTAGGTGGTAGGTTTTAGGTGAATAATTAATTGTCAATTATTAATTATCAATTATTAATTATTTCCTAGCTAGTTTATTTGTAATATTCTTTTTTAAATTTGGTATAATACTTCAGTAATTAAGTAATTAAAGCAGATTTCGGGCTGATGATGTACAAGGCATGAATTGAATCTCTTACAGTGCGGACATCTTGTCATTTCATATTGCTATATAATGTATAGATGATTAAGTAAAAATACTGAAAAATGTATTTACTGTGACAAATAATTAACTGAATATCAAATCAAATAAAAAATAGTAAAAATACTTACATAAAAATTTATCTATATATAGAACCCCTAAGTGTATCTTGGCAAAGTTGCGAGTTTTTGGCTCAGGAGTCAGGACTCAGGAGTCAGAAGTCAGTAGATTAAGAAATAAAATAGGGGAAAAAGGTAGAAAAATGCTCCCATCTCCCCACCCTTCCCACACTCCCCACCCCCATCATGTATAAAAAAATAAATACCAAATGGGTTCTATAGGATTTCCCAGACTAATGAGGTATAATTATCTTTATTTCTATTTGATTCCCAGTAAGGTCTTCCCTCAAACCAAATTAAAAATGCTATACCTAGATTAGATAATTAAAAGACAAGAAATTAATTATGAACTACTGAAAAAAAATTCTCAAACTTAATCAGGGATAAAGTTAAATGAAAAAATCTGATTTTTTGTATCCGAAAAGTCGTTATTATGGGAAAGCAACTCCGGAAAATATAGCTTTTGATGCCAAACTTCAAGAATTTTCTCAGCAAGTAAATTATATTAGCAATTTACAAACTGCTGGTAAAATTTCACCAAGAACAGCTTATTTAAAAGTTGAAGCACTATGGCAAAAACTGGAAAAGAGTAAGGAAAATTTAGACATTTATAAAAGAACTAAAATATAAGCAGTTAAGAAAAGTTATTTATGGCTAATAACCTAGAGCGATAGCTAAATCTGATGTGGGAATAAATAGAATTAAAATGGTAATACTGTTTCCCAAGGTTTAGGCGATCGCTTAATAAATATAATTTATTAATAAATATAATTTAATTAATTTCCAATTTTTATCAAAATGTTGGTTGAAGACCCGCGCTCTCCATCTCCCCTAACCTCCCTTTGAAAGGGGGGGGAGGGGAGCGTCTAATTTTCTAATTGCTTCAATTTAAAGTTTTGAAAGTCTCAATTTTTTTTGATTAATACCAACCAAATCCGGTTATCAAAAGTACCTTTTTCAAATTCCTTTCTAATCTGTCTACTTTCTATCCTCTGCTTTCTGCCTTTTTGAGGATAGCAAATTTGGCCTAATTTGATAAAGATAGGCGATCGCCCACCCAATTATCTAGTTAAAACTCTCCTCTAAACAGTAAAAAATTTTACCAATACCAACTAAAAACTAGGTTAGGACAATATATCTTACAGTGGTTTTCCTGCAGGGTAGACCAGTGTAAGGACGTTGCATGGAACCTCCCTACAAGGTTTGGTTGATGGCGACGTGGTTCATCAAGAGCGAAAAGTGCTGTAACGTTTAAAGAAAGTAGAGTGATTCACAATTTTTTGTTTTTTTGTGGTATATAAGAATGATAATCATTATAAAAAAACGCTAGAAACTAAACTTAAAAATGATTTCATCCTTTTGTCGTCGTCATTCACTCCTGAGTCTACTCGGAATCACAATTACAATTTTCCTCAGCAGTTGTACCACTGGACAGAACCAACAAAATACAACCAAAGTTGTAACAACTTTCTTGCCAATATATATGTTTACCAAAGCAGTAATTGGCGAGAGTGGAGAAATAGAAATCTTAATTCCTCCCGGTGCGGACCCCCACGAATATCAAGCAACACCAGAAAACGCTCGCACACTTGCAGAAGCAAATGTGTTAGTTAAAAATGGCTTAGGGTTAGAAGAATTTTTAGAGAAATTAGTTGGTGCTGCTGGTAACTCTCAACTGCAAGAAATTAATGCTAGTCAAAATATAGAACCTCTGGAAGCAGACGACCACGATCATAACCACGATCACGATCATAACCACGATCACGATCATAACCACGGCCATAGTCACGCAGAAGGAAACCCTCATGTTTGGCTAGACCCTGTTTTAGCACAGCAACAAGTTAAGAATATTCGGGATGGTTTAGTCAAAACTGACCCTAATAATGCTGCAACATATCAAGCAAATGCTGATATTTATCTCAAGAAATTACAAGCACTTGACCAAGAATTTAAAAGTCGTTTAACACCATTTCAAGGATGTAAATTTATTGCCTTTCACGATGCTTATCCCTACCTAGCGAAACGCTATAATTTACAACAAATAGCAGTAGTAGAATTACCACAAGATAATATCACACCTGGGAATATTCAAAGAGTAATAAATGCAGTCAACGAATATCAAGTTAAAGGTTTATTAGCCGAAACCGGATTTAACGATAGTCGAATGCAGCAAATTTCTAAAGATATTGGATTGCCAGTAAAAATGTTAGACCCAATAAATAGTGGTTCCTTAGACCCAGAACATTATTTTACTGCCATGAGAAATAATTTAAAAAGTCTAGAGGAAGTTTGCCAATGAAGTCAGCAGAAATCCATCAAAATCTGCCAGTAGTTGAGGTGCAAAATCTGACAGTAATTAGAGGAAAATATCAAGCAGTAGAATCAGTTTCATTTCAAATTTTTCCTGGCAGTAACACCGCAATAATCGGTCCGAATGGTGCGGGTAAAAGTACATTAATTCAAGCAATATTAGGTTTAATTCCTTATCAGTCTGGATATATAGAAATTCTCGGCAGACAAATAAAAAATTTAGGAAAATATTGGCATAAAATTGGTTATATTCCTCAGAAATTACCTTTTGACCGAAGTTTTCCTTTAACTGTAGCTGAATTAGTCAGTTTAGGTTGGTCAGGTAGAGGTTTGATGAAGTCACGAGAAAAGCTAATAGCTGTGGAAATAGCTTTAGCAAAAGTTGGTTTACAAAATCATGCTAAACAGTCAATAGGTAGTCTGAGTGGTGGAGAGTTAAAACGGGTTTTATTGGCATATTGTTTAGTGCAACCTCGGCAGGTATTAATATTAGATGAAGTTATGGCTGGTGTAGACCCTACTGGAGAAATTGAATTTGCTGAATTATTGGCAAATTTACATAATGAAAAAGGCTTTTCTATTCTTCAAGTTTCTCACGATTTAGATATGGTGAGTCGTTATTGTGACCAGGTTATTTGTATGAATCGTCGTTTATTATGTCAGGGTAAACCTAGTGTTGCTCTGGATGAGGATAATTTGAGTGAGATTTATGGAGAGAATTTAACGAGATATTTTCATCGTTGTAGAGAATAAAATTCCCATAATGAATGATTGATTAGATAAATGTAGATAAAGAATAAATTTGATAACTGATAGGCTGTCTCAGATAAAATTTCTATAACTTACTGTACCGATAATTTTCTGTTGAATCCTACTCAAACATGAATTATACCATTGGCAAAAAAATAATTTTATCAAGATTTTGGGTAATTGAAAAACTTGGCAATAAATTTTTATTTGAATAAAAATAGAAACATCTATTCAATGATATTGGAGCTGTTTATTCTGACGAACTTGACTTCTGTACGGTTCAATAATTATCAATTCTTAATTGTGAATGGAGAAGAAACTATCTCCCTTATTCCGTGCAGCTTCATCTAAAATTGATACTACTTGAATTTTGTATAATGAATATGAATTTTTCAGAATGGATTAATTTATTTAGTCTGCCATTTATGCAACGGGCGATTATTGGTGGTATTTTGTTAGGAATTTTGGGAGGAATTCTTGGTGGATTTGTAATTTTACGTCAGTTATCTTTGTTTGGAGATGCTTTGGGTCATACTGCTTTTTTGGCTGTGGTAATTGCTGCATTATTACAGTTACCTCCAATGATGGCTTTGATTGGGTTTTTGGTTTTATTTGGATTAGGGATAAATTATTTAATTGAAAAGACTAATTTAGGTGGCGATACGATTTTAAGTATTGTGATTGCTGGTTCAGTGGCAGTAGGTACGATTGGATTTAATTTTGTGCCTGGATATCGAGGTAATTTATTATCTATATTATTTGGTGATATTTTGGCAATTAGTAATTTAGACTTAACTTTTTTGGTGGTTTTGTTAGTAGTAACTGTCGGTTGGTTAGGTGTAACTTTACAACAACAAATATTGTTGACTTTAAATTGGGAATTAGCACATATTCAAGGGATTCCAGTACAGAGATATCAATACATATTTATGATTATTTTGTCATTAGCGATCGCTCTAACTATTCGAGCAGTTGGTATTTTATTAGTGAATGCTTTTTTGGTAATTCCCGCAGCAACAGCAAAGTTAATTTGCAATGAATTTCTGCCATTTTTAACAATGTCTGCGATAATTGGTGCAATGAGTGGAGTGACTGGAATGATATTATCTGGTAGTTTAAATTTGCCTTCTGGTCCTAGTATTGTATTAGTGCAGTTAGTAGGATTTTTGGTAGTAGTATTTTCGAGTCGGGGGCGGTTTTAATTTGATGTATTTGGGTGGGTTGTATTTATCATTAGAACTGAACTTCTGACTTCTGACTTCTGACTTCAAACTTCTGACTTCTAAAACGGTGCGTTACGACGGATTTTTAAATACCTTTAATAGCAAATAATTAATGCCGTCTAACACACCCTACTGAACTTCTATTTTTAGACTTTTCTCTTCAGTTTTTATTCTTGCATTTCTTTTCTAGCCTTTTCTGTTATTGCTTCCTCTAGCCACTGACTTCTATTAGGGAGCGATCGCACATACTCATCAATATCTTTTGGGACTCTTACAGATAAAGGCTTTTCGGCTTTTGGCTTTTCACCTTCACCCAATACGGTCATTACTTGGCCTTTTTTATTTCTGACTAACTTGGACATCATTTTCTGCTGATGATTTTTTAATCTATTTTATTATCTATACATCTGTCGCTAGATTTTCTTATTCTATGCCGATGTATACATCAGCAATATTTATCAAAGATTACTGTACACCGACGTATACATCGTCTAATATCAAAGAATAAAAATTTAAAAGTGAGCATCCCTGGAAGTTAAGTAGGGACTTACCACAAAAAAACTCGGGCTTTGAAGTCATAGCTTAAGCCCAAGGAACAAACAAAATATACAGTCTAATCTTAACAAATGTCAGAGCCTAATAATAGTGAGAAAAACAAAACATCTAGCCATTGGGCAGTTTCAGAAGAAGATTGTGAAAACATGGCAGAAAGAAATCAATGGAAATTATTAGAAACTAGAAAAGATGATAGTCAATCTATTCTTGATACAGAATGTATTTTTGAAGGAGAAACATCATTTGTAGACCACACAGAGAAAGACAATGACTGAAAATATTGAACAATTATTAGACAATCAAGCAACTTTAATTATTTACATGGTAAAACAAGGGGAGCAATGGATTCGACATTCAGGAGGGTTAATTGAAAAAGATGAAACTACCCGTCTTATTCGTGCTAGTTATGATTGGCAACCAGTAGAAAAAAGACAGTATGAACAAGAAATTGGTCGGCGACTCTATTCTACTGCTTCTGGTGCTAACCCTCGTTCGTCAAGGGCAATTCCTACAGAATGGATAGTTTATCATGTAGAACGTTATGAACCAGACTTGCAAAATATGCCATTATTCCGCGAAGTTATTATCGCATATTGTGAGAAAAAACCAATGACTATTGAGGAATATAAATCTTTAGTTTATGAACGAGAATCTCAAGTTTCGGCTGAATCTTTTGGCGGTAATAAACAGCGTTATCAAGAGTGGTTGAAATCAAATGGAACTTGATAAAATTTCTAGAATAAATAATGTTAAATCTGATAGCAAAAGAAAGTCAACTATATGCATGATAAAACTATGAAACCAGAATATGACTTAACTAAAATCAAAAGTCGTCCTCATCCTTATGCTAAAAAACTCAAGCAACAAGTAAATTTATCTTTAGGAATTGAAGTAATAGAATATTTTGA
>JASJEE010000427.1 GCA_030064835.1 Microcoleaceae cyanobacterium MO_207.B10
GAAAATAAAAATTGAACAATCTCAAATATTTGTTATTCAATAGTGAGCGCAATTACCAAAAAATACAAATCATACCCTAATTTAGCAACGCCCAACGTCCCTACAAAGTTTTGGTTTGGTTATGGCCATGTGGTTCATTTTAGATTAGTCTGAGAAAAGCTATATAATAACTAAGTTATATTATAACCAAATTAATATTATGTATGATGAGACACAGAAAACCCAGGGCTATTTCATTCTCAACTTTTCCATTTTATATATTTACGATAATACCTTATTGCCAGCTTTAAACAACGCATCTTTAGCTATCTGTAAAGCCAGTAAATTCATTGCCAAAATCTAGAATGAAATGACCCTGCAAAAAACCACTGCTAATACTAATGGCTGAAGATGATGAAGATGACTGTCTTTTAGCCCTTGATTCCTTTGAATAAGTTAAACTCCTTAACGACCTTAATCTAGAATGAAATGACCCTGCAAAAAACCACTGCTAATACTAATGGCTGAAGATGATGAATCCGACCGTATTTTAGCCCTTGATTCCTTTGAATAAGTTAAACTCCTTAATGACCTTTATTTGGTTGAAGATGGAAAAAAATTATGAGATTTTTTGTATCATAAAGGTGTCTATGCAAACCACGAAACTTTACCTCGGTCAGGAATAATTTTATTAGACTTAAATATGCCTAAAAAAGATTGCATAACAGCTCTCAAGGAAATCAAATCAGATGAATATTTACGCTCAATTCCCATAATTTTTTTAACAACTGCCAAAGCATAAGAAGATATTTATAGATATTAAGAGCTGATTTATCAAGTAAATATTAAGGGGGTGAGTTCCTAGCTATACTTTGGTTTGGGGAGTTATAGTCTAGTATGTCCCTAATTCCTGAAAGCTAGGTGATGTAAAACTTTTGGCTAAGTTTACAAATCAGCTCTAAGAAGATATTTATAGATATTATGAATTAGGAGTAAGTTCATTTATCGTTAAACCAATAACGTTTGATGGCTTGGTCAATGTGATGAATAGTTGAGGTCGATATTAGTTTTAAATAGTAGAATTGCCACCCTAATAAAATTAATTAAAAAGTATGAATATCAAGATGAATAAAAATATATTAAATGTGCTTTTAATAGAAGATGATGAAGATGATTACATCATTATTAATGATTTACTTTCTGAAAATGATTCAGCAAAATACTTATTAGATTGGGAAGATAATTATGAAGCAGGAATGGCAGCCATAAAAATAAATAAGTATGATGTTTGTTTATTAGACTATCGGTTGATTAAACATAACGACTTAGAACTATTACAAAACACCATAGAGAGTGATTACTCTACACCAATTATATTACTTACCGGTCAAGGCGATCGAGAACTAGATAGATTAGCTATACGTTTAGGAGCTTCAGATTATCTCAATAAATCAGAACTTACATTAGGTATATTAGAGCGAATTATCCGCTATGCAATTGAAAGAAATCACAATTTAAACATTCTCAAAAAAAGCCAATTAAAATTACAAGAGGCACAAAAAATTGCTCATTTAGGGACCTGGGAATTTGAGCTAGCAACTGAAAAAATTACTTGGTCTGAAGAAGTTTTTCAAATTTTTGGTTTAGACCCGAAGCAACCAGAGCCAACCTACCCAGAATTGCAAACAAGATTTGCTCCAGAAAGCCGAGAATTATTAGATAAAAGTATAGCTTTAATATTAGAAAAAAAAGCAAATTTAGAATGCGAATATAAAATAATTAGACCTGATGGTACATTCAGATATATTTATACTCAGACTCATCCAATGGTAGGTAGTAATTCAAAAACTATCGGTATATTCGGCACAATATTAGATATTACAAAACAAAAAAAAGATGAATTAGCGGTACAAGCAGCTATACGAAAAGAGAAACTATTAGGATTAATACTAGAACGGATTAATCAGTCTTTAAACTTAGAAGAAATATTAGACACTACAGTAAAATCAGTGCGGGAGTTTTTGGAATGCGATCGCGTCATAATTTATCGGTTATTAGCAGATGGAAATGGTATTGTCGAAAAAGAATCTGTAGTTCCTGGTTGCAGTTCAATTTTAGGCGAAAAATTTGACGACCCTTGTTTTCCAAATACTAATATTTTAGAACGTTATAAGCAAGGTTATATTAGTATAATTGATGATATAAATGCAGCAAATATTCAACAATGTTATGCAAAATTGCTGAAAAAGTTTCAAGTAGAAGCTAATATTGTACTGCCAATTTTAATTACTGAAGAAACAGAAAATAAGGATGATATAAAAACATCAAATACTACTGTATGGGGATTAATAATTGCTCATCAATGTACTCGAAATAGAAAGTGGCAAATATCAGAAAGTGAATTACTAAAGCGCTTGGCAACTCAGACAGCGATCGCTATTAGACAAGCACAACTTTATTCTAGTTTAGAAAAAGTCAATCAAGAATTAGAAAAAATTGCTTATATTGATGGTTTAACAGGAGTTTTTAATCGTCGCCACTTTGAAAAAAAATTACAAGAAGAATGGAAAAGGTTGTCTAGACATCAAGCTTCAATGTCAATTATTATGATGGATATAGATTATTTTAAAGCCTACAACGATACTTATGGTCATCAGCAAGGAGACTCATGTTTACAAAAAGTAGCTGAGGCTATATCTAAAGCAGTAAGACGACCAGGAGATTTGGTTGCGAGATATGGAGGAGAAGAATTTGTAGTGGTGCTGCCAAATACTAACATTGAAGGAGGACTCCGAGTAGCAGAAAATATCAAAACAGAAATAGAAGCTTTAAAAATTCCCCATCAAGCTTCAGCAGTAAGTAATTATGTCACAAGTAGTTTGGGAATAGCAGATAGTAATTGCTCAGAAAAATCTCACCCAGAAATATTAATTCAAGCAGCAGATATAGCTCTCTATAATGCTAAAAATATAGGTCGAAACCGAGTGGAAGTTTATGATTCATGTATGCCAAATCTGGAGAGACAAAAACAAGAAATTCACTTAGTCAGCCAACTGCGAGATGCTTTAGGAGAAAATCGTTTTTGTTTATATTCCCAGGCAATATTACCATTACATGAAGGTGTGACAATAAAACTGTATGAAATTTTGCTCAGATTCTGGGATGGGTCTGGGAAAGTCATTTCACCAAGTCTATTCTTGTCAGTAGCAGAACGTTATCATTTAATGCCAAAAATTGACCGTTGGGTAGTGAAAACATTATTATCTTATTTGTCTTTGCCAGAAATTGGTGATTTATATCAAGACAATATTTTTACAGTCAACCTTTCTGGTGCCAGTATTAACGATAGACATTTCCGAGAATTTATCGAACATCAATTTGCCTTTTATCAAGTACCACCCCAACAAATTTGTTTTGAAATTACCGAGACGATAGCTATTACTAATTTAGAAAAAGCAGCCCAGTTAATTAAATCTATCAAACAACTAGGTTGTAGTTTTGCTTTAGATGATTTTGGCAAAGGAATGTCTTCTTTTTCTTATCTAACAAACCTACCAGTTGATTATCTGAAAATTGACGGCACGTTTATCAAAAAAATGGAGGAAGATTCTGTTTCTCAAGGGATAGTAGAAGGTATTACTCATATTGCTAGAGCAATGGGATTAAAAGTTGTAGCTGAATATGTAGAAACAAAGTCAATTCTCAAAAAAGTCAATAGTTTAGGTATTGACTATGGTCAAGGTTTTTATTTAGACAGACCAAATCCCCTAATACCAATGGTAAATTGTTAATGGCAGTTTAGTTTAGAGATTTATGACTATTGAGGTTGACTACAGTTTCCCACCAGGGGTAGATGCCCAAAAGCAAGGCCAAATTATTGCTGTAGGGCAAACAGCCGGTACTTGGGGTGCAAATTTTGGCCATAGAGAAAAGTTTTTCAAATCCCATTTAGGAGAAGTGATCAAAGGTGTGACAAACCCGGATGGGGGTAGTGTCGTAACAGTTGCATTTCCCGAAGCAAATGTCGAAGGAGACATTCCCACCCTATTAACGATGATTTTTGGTAAATATTCCATGGCGGGTGCTGCCAAAGTATTAGCAGTACGTTTACCAGAAAATTATGGGTTGCGCCCGAAATTTGGCATCAAAGGTATTCGGAAAATTTTAGGAATAGACGATCGCCCCCCACTGATGGGAATTTTTAAACCAGCATTAGGATTATCTACAGAAGACTACGCCACAATTTTAAGAGAAGTAGCTAATGCTGGTCTAGACATTATCAAAGATGATGAGATTATGGGAAATCTTGATGAGGCTCCCACTCTAAAACGTCTTGATGCTTGCCGTCAAGTCCTAGAAGAAATTCAAGAAAAAACAGGTCGTACAGTCTTGTATGCTACTAATGTTACGAGTAAAGTGGGGAAATGTTCTCATCCCCTAGACGTTGCCAAATTATTAGTGCGCGAAGGAGCAAATGCACTTTTAGTTAATGTTTTATCCTATGGTTTTTCTCTATTAGAAAGTTTAGCTGCCGACCCAGAAATTAATGTGCCAATTTTTGCTCATCCTGCTTTAGCCGGAGCAATTTGTGCAGCTCCGAATTATGGTATTGCTTATCCCGTAGTATTGGGAACATTGATGGCTCATGCGGGTGCGGATGCGGTATTATATCCTGCTAGTTATGGCAGTCTTGGTTTTGACCCCATTGAGGAAGCAACGATTCGTGATATTCTCCGCAGTCGTAATGTTTTTCCTGTGCCTTCTGCTGGTATTAAACCAAGTATAGTGTCTCAAGTATTAAAAGATTATGGTCAGGATGTGATTCTGAATGCGGGTACAGGAATTATGGATTATCCTGATGGCAGAGCAGCAGGGGTAAAGGCATTTTTTAAGGCTTTGGGTTTGGAGTAATAATATCAAATCCGGTTGAATACTTATTATATAGTTGGGAGAGATGGGGAGGTGGGGAGGTGGGGAGATGGAGAGATTGAAGTCTTGAAGTAATTATCAAACTATGAACATACACTCGTTGAACCGGATTCTATCAGAGAATGTTGAAAGAGAACTCCCACTATAAATTTTAATTTAGCGGTGAGATGAATTTCAACCAGTAAATTAATTGATTGATAATAAAACAAATTTTGTGTTAAAATTATATACTATTTATTTTTTAATAAAGTAAATAACTCGGTTGATTACTTTAACTTACCAGTACAAACTTAAGCCAAGCAAACATAAGGATTCAGGTCTGATGGAAAAGCCTATAAATCTTGATGGATAAGTATTTCCGGAAATTTCCTCCCTAATCCTATTCTCAATTAAAGATTGCTACAAGCCTTTATTTTCGTGGTTATTCAGAATGAGGTTGTTAAGTTGCTGAGTTAGTCTTTTTCAGAAGTCTCTCTATAACTGGGTTTGAGATACCTGAATCCTTACAAGACAACAGCAAGAAGCAGAAATTAATCAGATTCTTGATGTTTGTAAAAGCCTGTACAACTACGCTTTAAGAGAGCGTAAATACTGGTTAAGTTCAAGAAAGTCGCCAATTAATAGTTGTTCGATTTTTTCTGAATATATTATTCCGGCTGATGCACCTTATCCTAATTACAATCATCAAGCTAAAAACCTCACAATAGCTAAAAAAAATCATCCTATATTAAAGTTAGTTAATGCTCAAGTTTTACAACAAACTTTAAAGACTTTAGATAGAGCATTTTCTGAAATGAAAAGTTTGAGTAAAGGCTTCCCTAGATTTAAGAAAAGGATGAGAAGCTTTGTTTTTCCTGCCATGCTAAAAAATTGTTTGGGTTGTGGTAGATTTAAGTTACCTCAATTGGGGTGAATTAAATTAAGGCAAAGCAGACCATATCCAGAAGGTATGGTAGCTAAACAAGCTAGAGTAGTAAAAAAAGCTATAGGTTATTATCTGATGGTTAGTTTTACTTCATCAGAATCAGTCCCCGAAAATCCAGTAGGTAACATATCATTAGGTATAGATGCCGGTATAGAAAATTTTGTAGCTACTTCTACAGGACAATTACAGCAGTTTCGGAGTTAGTGAGGTACAAAATTTTCTCACTTTAATAAATAGCTGAAGATAGATTAGTCTTCAACTGTACCTCACCATCCTAAAAAGTGCTGTAATT
>JASJEE010000428.1 GCA_030064835.1 Microcoleaceae cyanobacterium MO_207.B10
TAAGTCAAACCCAAAATAAAGTAGAAGGCTTCAATGCTGGTGCAGATGACTATCTCACAAAACCCTTTGAAGTAGAAGAAATGCTGGCACGGGTGCGAGCCCTACTGCGACGTACAGATCGAATTCCTCAAGCTGCTAAACACAGCGAAATCCTAAACTATGGCCCTTTAACCTTAGTTCCAGAGAGGTTTGAGGCTATCTGGTTTGAGCAAACAGTTAAATTGACTCACCTAGAGTTTGAGTTACTGCATTGCTTACTCCAACGTCATGGTCAAACAGTTTCCCCCAGTGAAATTCTTAAGGAAGTCTGGGGTTACGATCCAGATGATGATATTGAGACCATCCGAGTCCATATTAGACATTTAAGAACCAAGATGGAACCAGATCCTCGCCATCCTCGTTATATTAAAACCGTATATGGTGCTGGTTACTGCTTGGAATTACCAACTAATGGTTCTAGTGCTAATAATTCAGAAACAGCTAATTGGGTAAAACCTCATAAGGATTGGGTTACAGAGCCTTAAGATAATTAATTTCCGGTTAGAAATATCATAATTAGGAATCAAAAATAGAGGAAAATAGTTATTGTATTGTATATTCTCTATAAACTTCTAATTATGACTACTCAACCGGAATTAATTTTATTTGCCAATCCTATTTGATATTTATATTAGACATCTGGTGATAAGAAAAAATCAAATCAATTATCGAGTAGAAATAATCAATTATTTCTCCCAACTCCCAACTCCCTCTTTTCCACCAGAGGTCTATTTGAGACAAGAATATTAAATGCACTGTGGTTTTAAGTCATAGGAACTTGTACTAAAAATTCCTCCAAAAGATGATTATTAGTTTATAATTTTTTTATAATTTTTGATTATTTGTTAGATACTTGAATCAGCTTTAGGTAAAAAAAATTATCAAAAATTTACCCTTCGAGTTTACAGAAATCAGGTAAAATCCATTAGTGTATAGCAGAATATAGTCAGGATATATTTACCATTATGCACTCGCACTGGATTCGATACGTAAAAATAGCTCTAGTAAACACCCTGGGAGCATTAGTGGGAATTATATGGGTTCCTGTTGTGCCTCAAGCAACAGCACAACAATTACTTATTGAGCAAGTAAAATCAGAAGTATTAGCAACTAACTCAGAAATATCTCCCCTAGAAACCATCAACTCCATAGACAACTATGGCTTACAAACACCAAAAACAGTAAGCTCATTACCAGAACTTTACCAACTGCGCGATCAACTTAAAATAGAACTCAAACAAGCCTCTGAAATACCAGAAATTCAAGCAACAGCAGAACCCTGGCAATACAAACTCCAACTGAGAAAGTATGAAAAACTGCTCAAAGAGTTTAGAGGCACAGAAGCAAAAATCATTAAAGAAGAAAATGCTAATGAAAGCTGGAAACAAGCAGTTAAACTAGCAATTAAAGCTGTAGACAAAGGAAAAACTCCACAGTCAACTTATGAAACTTGGCAAGAAGCAGAAAACCTGTGGTTAGAAGCCATCTATAACTTGCGTCAAATACCCCAAGACTCATTGATCACAGATAAAGCGATCGAAAAAATGATCGAATATCAAGGATACATGGCAGTTGCTTCCTATGAAAAAATTATCTCTAAAAGAGCTTGGACAGAAAATATAGAATACAACTCAAACACTAACAAAACTATAAATTCTCCCCCGATTGCCTATAGTTTATCTCCAGGCTTTACCATGTATGGAGATACAAACAGAGACGGCGTACTAGAAGCTGCAGACAAATCAGGCAGAGAAACATGGTCTTTGTCAGAAGGTGCGCTAATGTTATTTAATAACGATGATGATAATAGGGATCTAATACCAGACTGGCGCGATCAGGAAGTTAATGGCGATCAAGATGAAGCTGACTTAGCAATCGTCAACCTAGAAATATCAGAAAGCTATAAAAATTCCCAAGTTTATATTACTACTGACAGCGATGCTAGTGACTATATTAACGTATTCCAAAAAACAGAATACGGATGGCAACCAGTAGACATTTCTGGCACAGAAGCATTGAGAACCAGAGAGAAAATAGTATTGGGAGTAGAAGCAAAACAGTTTGCCGATCGCAAATGGAAAGGAACAGTAAACCTCACAGCAATGGCTAAAAGAAATGGTCAACAAATAGCCTCAGATACAATTCAAATAGGCGTAGTTCCCTGGCTCATGTCTCCCAATACCGCCCCAGTTAGAGAAATTCACGTTAGCGAAAGGGGTTGGGAAAATCAAGAGTTCGTTTCCAAAATCAAACAGATAGTCGAAAAAACAGGTGCAAAAGCTAAAATTAATCCTGGTGGCACCACTTGGATGCAAGATACCAAAGAAATAGGTTATGTGCAGTTCCCTACTCCAGAAGGAATGCGTAATATTAATATGGTACTCAAAGCCAACCGCCGAGGGGAAAACGACCTATATGCAAGAAGCCTGCTTAAAGAAGATTTCGGCTGGTTTGAAATCGGCAAACCCCGACAACTTGACCCTCTCAATAGATGGGCAGATGCCTACGGAAATCTCGAAGTAACACCACCATTACCAGGTTATCCTATGGGGAGAGTATATTATGGTAAAGCTGGTGGAGTAGGTATGAATCCAGAAATTATTGACTTCATCCAAGCTCAAAAAATTCAAGGTCCGCCAGTAGATATTGATACTTCTTGGTTAATGATTCGTCACGTAGATGAAATTTTCAGTTTTATTCCTAGTAAATTTGGCAAACCTTTAATGTTAATTGTTAGTCCAGAAGCAGGAGTAAAACTATTAGAAGAACTGAATCAAGAAGGCTATGGGCAAGCTGCAATAAATCGTGGTTTAGGAACTCAAACAACAGTCCGAGCAGCCTTAAGAAATCAAAACTTAATTCAGCATAATCTCTATTTGCAGCAGGAAAAATTAAACCCATTAATTGAGAAGTTAAAACAGGAATTTAACCTGACTGATGACCAGATTATTCAAGTGCCAGTTATGTTTGGATATAGTGGTTATTCTTGGTGGCCAAATATGGTAAATTCAGTGGTAGTTAATGGAGAATTGTTAGTTTCAAATCCAGGAGGAGCATTGATTAATGGCAGGGATTATACTCAGGAAAAATTCCGCAGATTAGTAGGAGATTATGGCTTGAATATTACTTTTATGGATGATAAATATTATCAAGATTTGAGGGGAAGTCTCCACGATGCGACAAATACAACTCGTCTAGGAAAAAATAATCCTTTCTGGGAATCTTTGCCTACAAATGTGAGATAAGTATTAAGTAATTTTTAAAATTCGCTATAATACACAGAATTTTATAGCATCCACTGTAGAGATTGCTATATGATTTGACTCTATGTCTAAAAAAAATTGGTTGTTGAAAGTTTTAGTATTAATACTCTAAAAATTAGTTATATTTTCTACAACCAAAATCTTAAACCTTATTTATCAGGAGGTAACAATGTCAGATTTCATGGATTTTTTGCAGCATCAATATGCTTATATTGCAATAGGGGAATTTAAACCAGGAAAGTTTGAAGAAGCAAAGCAACTTTATGAAAAGGCAGTAGCTACTTATAACGATGGTTTTAAAGGAGCCTATTTATTGCAGTTGCCAGGAACAGATAAAGGTATTGCTGTAATTTTTTGGGAAGGAGTTGAAGCTATGGATGCTAATCAAACTGATGCTTATAAAAGTGCATTAGCAGAGATGTCGCATTTATTTACGAAACCACCAGAAACGAATTTTTATGAAGTAGTGAGTGAGATGTTGCCGGAGGAAGTTAAGAAAGCAGGATAGTATTTTTTTGATTTGATTAAACAAATACTGCCGTTAATATTGGGGTGATTACTTATTAATATTCCACTTGATTTTTAGATGGATATTAATAAGTAATTATGGTTTGCTGAAAAAGTATTTAGGTACAGGGAAGGAGTCATATCATGTCTCATTAAATAACTGTAATAAACAATCTTTCCCCAGACTCGTAGGGACGTTGCATGCAACGTCCCTAAATTGTGGTTAATTAATGTTACTTGATATCAGAATTCAGGAGAAAGAATTATCGCTTAATTTTTCTGCCCTTGTCTGTTCAAAATCTGAGTATTTTAGGTTTAAAGGAGCTAAAACCTTGCAATAAATAGTCAGGCTAAAAGATGAATATAGAATAATTAGATAATTCAATATAACCAATTACCCAAGCTAGAATGAATCATAAAATTATATAGTTCACCAGATTTCCATAACTCTTCTAGTCGTGTTCCATGATAGCCAAATAAAACGAGGAAACAAAATATCTGAAACTTATGATTGTGGATTAAAGGAATATAAAAAACGCTAATTTTTGATTATTTATTAGTTCTAAAACAAGATGTAAAACTGCAATTACAAACACACAAAAAAATAGAGGCCCAAATAAATGATAAGCGATCGCCTGACTCAAATCTCCCCGTGCAACTGCCATGAAAGAGCGGGTTAAACCCCATCCAGGACAAGGAATACCGATATAACGTAACAGCGGACATCCGATAAATGGTATTTCCAAACCAAAATTTAAGAAGTAACTGCCAATAATAGGAATAAGAGCGATCGCTAGAAAAAGATATAGCTGAAATCGCTCTTTGTAAGATAATGTTTCAGAAAATCTTTGCATACAATTTATTTATCGACTACGCAATAAATCCCAACCAAAACAACTAAGATAAATTACAATTTTTGCCACTTGGTGAAACATGACTAATTCGATACTTTTGAGCAAAAAATTAGTCTCTGGTTGAGAATGAACAGCCATCTATCCTCCTGCTAGAATAGCAATGAGAATCAAAAAAATTATCTTTCTATATTTAAGTTTGAGCATTGTTCAAATTATGCCTATTATTAATCAATTCCATTACTCTCATGGAAAATATTTTAAGTCAATGCCACATATCCAAAAAGGAATAAAGCGCCACAAGGAATTAGACATATCAACAGTAACCAGGGAGATTTATCTAACTTTTTAAAGATTGTCACCCAAGCCATAATTAACTTAATCGCAGCGATGATATTAATACATGGAATTAAAGCCAAAATTGTCCATAATACAGGGTTTTCCTCATCACCAGCCTTGAAATTTAATGTATGTACCTATTTATAAATAGTGTAATAAGTAAGCATTAACTATGTTAGTATCAATTTTATAACTATTTCAATTTTTTAAAAGATCAACCACAACTGGCCATGAATAACCTAAAAATTAGTCAAGTTAAAAGACTGGTGCATAATTTTTGGCAAATTGCTAAACTTTATTTTTACTCGGATCAAAAGTGGAAAGCAAGAAGTTTAATTCTTCTGACAACAGTATTAATGCTTGGTTTTAATGCTTTTGGCATTGTTAAAAGTTATGTCATTCGAGATTTGATGACAGCAGTTACAAATAAAGATGTAACAACATTTTATCAAATGTGGTTTCAGTTAATAGGAGTATTTGTCATATTTGTACCGATTTTTGTATTTTGGCATTATAGTCAAGACCTACTGCAATTGCATTGGCGGAAATGGCTGACAAAAGATTTTATCAGAAAATATTTGAGCAACCGTTCTTACTATAAATTAAAATCTAATGAACTAATTGATAACCCCGATCAACGTATAGCTGAAGATATTGATACTTTTATCAGATCTAGCATTGATATCTCAGGGCTTTTCGTTGTTAATATTGTGAGTATTTTTTCTTTCTTGGGAATTTTATTCTCTATTGATAAATTTTTAACTTTCTTGGCAATTGCCTTAGCATTACTTCAAACCATAATTGCTATTTTTATAGGCGGCAGATTAAGCAAACTGAAATTTAAACAATTAGAATTTCAAGCAAATTTTCGTTATGGGTTAATACATATTAGAGATAATTCCGAATCTATTGCTTTTTATCGTGGAGAAAACCAAGAATTAGCAACTATTCAAGAAAGATTTTCTTATGTGATTCATAATTTTTATAAAATTATTAATTTAGATAAGAACTTGAATTTTTTCACTACAGGCACAGGTTTTGTCATTACTAATTTGCCGATTATATTTTTGGCTCCTCGTTTTTTCGCTGGTGAAATTGAATTTGGAGAAATTGGTCAAGC
>JASJEE010000429.1 GCA_030064835.1 Microcoleaceae cyanobacterium MO_207.B10
ACCCTACTGGACTGTTTCATCTTAAATGTTGCACTCTTATTTTAAATTCTGGGTTGATTAATCTCCCCCCTCTTCCCCCCTCACAAGGGTAGGTTTTTAATATTTCGGTCAAGATAAGACAAGGAAGGAAAGAAGGAAAGTAGACAAGGAAGATTTGTTACGAAAAACTGGGGTTTTCAGCATCTGAGATTTTTGATAACCGAACCTAATTTTTTACGGTTTTTCTCCCTTGTCACCTTGTCTTCCTTGTCCTCCTTGTCTTGTCCCAACCCGAATGTAAAATACCTACCCTTGTGAGCCTCTTCCCCGTCTTCCCCCTGTTCCCACACTTTTTTAATGCACTACTTTAGCTGAAACGGTCCACTACTGGACTGACACACCTTAAATTGTCTATTAGAAAATGGGGAGAAGGGGGGATGCGGTGTCAGTTATACAAAAAAAAAGCTGCACAGTTTTAGCTGTGTCGGTCTACTACAATTTTGCACAAAATTATTTATGTCCTTATATTCTCTAGTCGCCTACTCCGCTTATCGCACCACTTGAATTGGGCCATCTACAGTACCTGTAAAAAATTGTTGTACCAGAGCATTGTCCACGGTATCAATTTCATCCACAGTACCTTCCCATTGGACTTTACCCTGGTAAAGAAACACAATTCTGTCTGCTGTGCGATGAATGGTACTATGCTGGTGAGTCACCATGACATAAGTGCTACAGCCTCCATCGACAGATTGTAAATGACGAACCATATCCTCAATCACAGTAGAAGCAATGGGGTCTAGACCAGCAGTAGGTTCATCATATAATAATATTTCTGGGTCATCGTGAGGATTTTCTGGATTAGTCATAATGGCTCTGGCAAAACTTACCCGTTTACGCATTCCACCAGATAATTCTGCCGGATAGCGATCGCCAATATTACCCAACCCCACCATTTCCAACTTTTGGTTTACCAACTTTTGAATCTCCGAACGTGGTAACTTAGAATGTTGATGTAATAAAAAACCCACATTTTCTTCTACAGTCAAAGAATCAAACAGAGCTGCATTCTGAAACACCATACCAATAGTAATCGGATCATCCAAATCATCCATCCATCTGATTCTTTTCTGACCCTGGACATAAACTTCCCCTGCGTCAGGGGTCAGTAAACCTGCAATAATTCTCAGCACAGTAGATTTACCAGTTCCAGATGGACCAATAATTGCTAAAGCTTCTCCCCGATAAATTGTTAAATCCGCCTCATCTAAGACGACATTTGGCCCGAAGGATTGACTAATTCCTTTAAGTTCTATCAAAGGTTCATGGTTCATAATCTATATTTAGTTCACAGTTCCAATAGGATTGAGTAATGTCAAAACAATTTGGTGCTGAAGCGCCATAATACTCCCAGAATCATTTTTATTGTAGATACTATTTTTAGACAAATTTGTCCTTAATCAAGCTAAGGCTAAAATTCCTATGTCAACTGGTTTAGTTAAGAAAACCCTACGTATTCTGCTCAAAAGTAATTTTTCAATCGCCAAATATCGCAAGAGTCACTCTCGTGTGATTAACCAATGCTTTAAATGGTTAGCCCCAGGATTATTTGTTAAACGATGGTTACTCTTAAGTGCTGCTGGCGTATTACTAACTAGTTTAGGGCTGGCAATATGGACGGGAATGACTCCTATTTTTTACACCCTACAATTACTGAAGCAATTTTTGGGATGGATTACAACTGTAGTCCCTAGTTATATTTCTGGACCTACAATCATCTTTGCTGGCTTACTATTTATTTTTTGGGGTCAAAACCGTAGCTTAAATTCTATTACTCAAGTTCTGATGCCAGAAGGAGATGATCAACTTGTAGACAGATTACTTACCCATCGACGATTACATAAAGGCCCGAAAATTGTCGTCATTGGGGGTGGTACTGGCCTTTCTACTTTGTTGAGGGGTCTCAAAAGCTACAGTGCTAATATTACTGCTATTGTTACGGTGGCAGATGATGGTGGGTCTTCTGGTAGGTTGCGCCGAGAGATAGGGGTACTCCCACCAGGAGATATTCGTAATTGTTTGGCAGCTTTGGCTAATGAGGAAAAGTTGTTAACTGAGTTGTTCCAATATCGTTTCCGTGCTGGTGATGGTTTGGTTGGCCATAGTTTTGGCAACCTTTTCCTAACAGCGATGAGTGAGGTGACAGGAGATTTGGAACGCGCTGTAGCTGCTAGTTCAAAGGTTTTAGCGGTGCGGGGTCAGGTTTTGCCTGCTACTCTTACTGATGTAAATCTCTGGGCTGAGTTATCGGATGGCCGACGTATTGAGGGTGAGTCTAATATTACGGAAGCGGGTGGGAAGATTATCAAAATTGGTTGTACTCCTGAAAATCCTCCCGCTTTGCCTAAAGTTTTACAAGCTATAGAAGAAGCTGACTATATTATTATTGGTCCTGGTAGTTTATATACTAGCGTGATTCCTAATTTGTTAGTGTCTGGAATTGCTGAGGCAATTTCTTATCGAAATATTCCTAGTATTTATGTTTGTAATATTATGACTCAGGCTGGTGAAACTACTGGATATAGTGTGGCTGACCATATTCGTGCTATTGATGTTGCTTGTGGTAAACGATTATTTGATACTGTTTTAGTTCAGGGAAAAAGTCCTTCTGCACAAGTTTTAATTCGTTACGCTCAGGAAGATTCTCATCCGGTTTTTCTTGACAGAGAAGAGGTTAAAAATTTGGGTCGGAAAATTCTTTTAACTAATGTAATGTATGAGGATGAAAATACTGGTTTTGTTCGCCATGATCCGATGTTGTTGGCACAAGTATTATTACAGTGGTACGGTCAGTTTCAATTTAATCGGTAAGAGCAAATATGGCAAAGTTAAAGCAAAAGTAGAGATAGAGAGTAGGCTTTTTTTTAGTTAATTAAAATATATTATTTGATGATGAGTGAAGAGATTGTTTTGTCACTACAAAATGCCACAGCTACTTACAATCTTGGGAAAAGTTTAGGTGAAATATTGTCTGCTGGTAGTGTGGTTTTATTAGAGGGAAATTTGGGTAGTGGTAAGACTACTTTAGTTCAAGGTCTTGGGGCGGGTTTAGGGATTACGGAAACTATTGATAGTCCTAGTTTTACTTTGATTAATGAGTATACTAATGGCAGAATTCCTCTTTATCATTTTGATTTATATCGTTTGGAAAGTTCCGAGGTTTCGGCTCTGAATTTGGATATTTATTGGGAGGGTTTAGAAGTACCTTTGGGTATTGTGGCGATTGAATGGGCGGATAAGTTAGTGTATTATCCTCCTAATTTTTTGCGGGTTTGTTTGAGTTTTTCTGAGTTGGGCGATACTGCTGATTTAACCCTCGACGTTTCATGTCGGGCAGCGAAACGGCAAGCTAAATTAATTTCTGTTGGTAAGTTTAATTTTAATTTTGATTGGGCAAATAATTACTATTGAAAAAGGAATCTGTCAATAGTTATATTTACTTAAGTATTTATACTTGTTGAAAATTTGTTTTTTGCGGTTATCTCATAGTTAGGTTTAAATTAGGATTTTGAGGTGAGTTTTAACGTAAATACAAACTTTGAGCTTTCTAGTAATAGGATATTTTTACTTTTAGATACAAGTAGAGGATCATATCAATGTTTATAGTATGATACAAATCGCTGTAATAACGCAAGTACGTTGGATAATTTTTAATAATTTTGCCTAAATTAGAATAGTCTTGATTTGAAAAAACAATTTTTTAAGATATTTTGATTATTTAGACTTATACCTAATGTTCTGGAGTGTTTATTTGGATTTTAAAGAAAAGGTAGCAGGGAGGTGAGCAGAAAAAATACTTTATATCAAATCCAGTTGCATTGCTATATAGAAGCCATTTGGTATCTTGGCAAAGTTGGGAGTTTTTGGCTCATGAGTCAGGATTCAGGAGTTAGAACTCAGGAGATTAAGAAATAAAATAGGGGAAAAAGGTAGAAAAATGCTCCCATCTCCCCACCCCTATCATGTATAAAAAAATAAATACCTTCAGGGGTTCTATATAGCAATTTTGAGAGGACTGTAGAAATATTTAGTAGATTAAATTATGGATAACTTACCTAAATTTTCCGGAAAATGCACTTTAAGAAATCGTTCTCTTCTTCCTAAGATACCAGGAATTTATTTCATAGCAGATGAGGAAAATCAAATGTTATATATAGGTCAAGCTAAAAATTTAAGAAAGCGTTGGGCAGGAAAAACTCATCATCGTTACAAACAATTTGCTAGAAAAGGATTGGATAAAATTTATATTTATTATATTGAAGCTCTTCTATCAGAATTAGATAGTTTAGAGAAAAAATACATTGAGGAAATTAAGCCACTACAAAACGATACTAAAGTTAAGGAATATCTGCCGAAAAAAAGCCCGAAACTTTCTGAGTTGCAGCGACTATTAAAATTAGCTAATACTCCTCTATTCCCATCGGTTAAATTTGACAATATAAATGGTGTTAGGGTTCCTAGAGAAGATTCGGATATGATTCGTGGGTTTATTGCGGGAATTGATGATGCTGAAAATATACCTCTGATTTTTGTTATTTGTCAGCAAAATATGGGTCAGTTATTGTGGAATAGAGTTAATCACAGAACAAAAAAACGTTTTTGCACTTATGATGCAGAAACAAGCTGTTTTTTGGTTAACTTAAGGCAGGTAGTTTTTGTATTTGTAGAATTATTTAGCTCTACAGTTTCAAGGCACATTTTTAAAGCGACAAATCCTTATCTAACAAACTCCAATAATTTTGGAGTAATGGTAAAAAAATTGACAAATATTCCTACTTTAATAGAATCATTGGATTTAGATTTGCCACCTGCTTATACGGAAACACATACAATTAGAAAGGAGGCAGAAAAAATTAGAATAGATTATCTTTTAAAAGTTTGCAATAATCTCAAAATATTACCCGATGACTTCAGACTCAATGAAAAACTTGTCTGGTAAAAATAAGCGATTTTAATCTCTTTTCTTCCTGTGGCAATGCTGTTTTAATTTTTGGTTAATAGACTGTATTTGGAGTTATGAAATCAACAACTTGTCTGAATTTTATTTTATTCATTTACTGAAGCTCCTGGAGATGGATGATGTAACTTTTCCTTTTATTGCGTATAGAGCAATAGTCATTTCATTTGCTGAAGCTCCTGGAGATAGATGGGGAAAATTTTCCTTTTATTGCCGATAGAGAAATCCTTATTTCATTTTTTTCAGCTTCCAGAGACGAATAGTAGAATTTTTCCTTTTATCAAGGTTTGGGATTAAGAATATAGTTTGGGTGACAGATAGAGGGATATTAACCTCTTCAAATATTAATCAGCTAGTTAGGATTTGCAGAAAAAGTCTTTTTAAGGAGTAGGAGAGTAGGGGATTCAATAATTGATAATTGATAATTACCTTTACCTAAAACGGATTGGATTGAATAAAAGGAAAATAAATTCATTGTTTCTCTTGAAATAGAAGACTTTAAAGCTTAATTCTTCGGTAATTTTTTTCCCCTTCAAGTCAACTAAAAGTAAAGCAAAACTTCAAAAAAAGTCGCCACGAAAATTAATTAGGTAGTTTCATAAAATGTCAAAGCTTGACCCCTAACCTCAGAATTAAATTCACCACGATTAAACACAACATTTCCCCCAACAATAGTAACAACAGGCCAACCAGTTAAACTCCATCCTTCAAAAGGACTCCACCCACATTTTGTCATTAATTCCTCTCTCAAAACAGGGCGATAATTATCCAAATCTACTAATACTAAATCCGCATCAAAACCAGGAGCGATCGCTCCCTTTTTGGGAATTCCATAACTTTTAGCAACAGCAGTAGACATCCAATTAGAAACCTGGGCAACAGAACATCTTCCCTGGATAGCTTGAGTCAACATTAAAGGCAAAGAAGTTTCAACTCCTGGCATTCCCGAAGGAGAATTTGGATAACTTTTACCCTTTTCTTCCAAAGTATGAGGAGCATGATCTGTCGCAATAAAATCAATTACTCCATCTAACAAAGCTTGCCATAAAATATCATTATCGCGAGCAGATTTTAAAGGAGGATTCATCTGAGCTAAACTGCCTATTTTTTCATAAGCACT